>JBBIIW010000684.1:0-1501 GCA_037446305.1 Candidatus Rokuibacteriota bacterium | reverse complement strand
CGCCGGCGCTGGACGAGGGCCAGCGCCGGCGCGTGGAGGAGGCAGCGGCCCGGGCCGGCGACGACCGCGTGCGGCGGCTGATCGCCATCCAGGTGGTCCTGGCCAGGGAGCTCCCCGACTACTGGCAGCGGTTCGAGCAGATCCGCCTCGCCTACACCACCGAGCAGGCCTCGGGGAGCGGCGAGCCGCCGGGATTCCTGCGGCGCCTCTTCGGGCGCTGAGGGCGCCGCCGCCGCGCACGCTTGCGTTGCCCCGGCGGCCGCGGCACGCTGGAGATGCCGTGGAGCTCACAGGCAGGTACCTGACGGCGGCCGTGACGAACGGCGCGGCACGACGTCTCTTCGGGCTTCCCGATCCCCCCGCCAGCGCGGATGGACACTGGACGTTCTCGGGCCGCGTCGAGGGCGAGACGGCAGGGGTGGGCATCTGGCTGCGCACCGAGGAGGTCGCCACGCCGGAAGGCATGGTGATGCCGGCACCCGGCCCCTACACGCTGCTGGTCCGGTGGGAGTGGGTCATCGCCGCGGTGTTGACGGCAGACAAGCCGCCGGCGCTGCCACCGATGCCCATCGGCTCTTCGGCCGGGTCCGCTGCCTGACGCCGCCGGCTGCCGCGCGCCCGTTCACGCCGCCCTGACGTCGGGCGCCTCCTGCCCTTCGCGCGCCTCCTCCGCCCGCCAGGCGGCCAGCGCCCAGAGATTCTCGACGTCGTCCAGCGCCCGGCGCCAGCGCCCGTAGCCTTCCAGCAGCCCGGCCCGGATCGAGGCCATCTGGCTTTCCATTTCGTCCAGCCGGCGCCGCAGCGTGGCGCCCGCGGCTCCGGCTGCCTCCAGACAGCCGCCGGGGACCGACGCGGCCAGCCGGTCCAGCAGGCGCCCCAGCTCGTCGTTCAGGATTCGCTCCACGGGATTCATCGCCGCACCTCCTGCCTCGCCGAATACTCGTCATGTGACGACCATCCTGTCAAGAGCCACGAATTGCAGACACGAAACAGGTGATGTAGTGTGCGCAACACATGATGCACTGGCTGGTCCTTCTGGTGAGCCTGCCCCGGGAACCCTCGAGCCTCCGGGTGCGGGCGTGGCGCCGGCTGCGGCTGCTCGGGGCCCTGGCCCTCAAGCACGGGGTGTACGTGCTCCCGGCATCCGCGGAAACGGTCGAGCAGTTCCAGTGGCTCGCCCAGGAGGTGCAGCGCGACGGCGGCGAGGCCACGCTGCTCCGGGTCGAGCGGGTCGAGAACATCCCCGACGGGGAGATCGTGCGCCGGTTCCAGGAGGCGCGCGACGGCGACTACCAGGCGCTGAGCGAGCGGTACCGTCGCCTGCTGCGTGGTCTCGAGCGCGGCGCGCGAGCCCAGCATGACCTCGCCGCTCCCGGTGAAGCCGGCGCCGTGATAGAAGAGCGAGAGCCCGATGCCGCGTGCGCCGCCCGCGTACTTCCTGCGCTTGCGCTTGAAGCCCGAGCGGCGCACGGCCTCGCGCAGCACCATCACCGCGCTCGTG
>JBBIIW010000683.1:0-1511 GCA_037446305.1 Candidatus Rokuibacteriota bacterium | reverse complement strand
CACCGAGGCGCGGCTGCGCTACGACCGCGCGCTGGCGATCCTCGAGCGCGGCCTGGGGCCCGGGCACGCCGCGCTGGTGCCCGTGCTGACCGGGCTGGGCGCGCTCTACGCCGCGCAGGGCTGGTACCCGGAAGCCGAGCGCGCCCTGCAGCGAGCGCTGGCCATCGCCGAGCAGGCCGGGGACGGCCCGCCCGGGCAGCTGCTCTATCACCTGGGCGACGTGCACCGCCTGCAGGGACGCTACCAGAAAGCGCAGCCGCTGCTCGAGCGGGCGCTGGCGGCGCTGGAGAGGACGGCGGGGCCGGAGCACGCCGACGTGGCCGACGCGGCCAACGCGCTGGCCGCGCTGCTGCACGCCCAGGGGCGGTACGCGGAGGCCGAGCCGCTGTACCGGCGGGCGCTCGGCATCCTGGAGCGCCGGCGCAGCGCCCGCGATCCCTCCCTCGCCACCGTCCTGAGCAACCTGGGCACGCTCCTCCACGCCCGGGGCCGCCACGCCGAGGCCGAGGCCGCCCTGCGCCGCGCGCTCGAGATCCGCGAGCGCGCCCTCGGCCGGTGGCACCTGGAGGTGGCCCAGGCGCTCGCCAACCTCGCCAGCCTCCGGGCCACGCAGGGCCAGCTGGCCGAGGCCGAGCGCCTCCAGCACCGCGCGCTCGAGATCCAGGAGAACGCGGTCGGCCGCGACCACCCCCACGTGGCCGTCACCCTGAACCATCTCGGCGACCTGTTCGCCCGGCAGGGCCGGTACGCCGACGCCGAGGCGGCGCACCGCCGGGCGCTGGCCATCAGGGAGCGGGCGCTGGGCCCGGAGCACCCGGAGGTGGCGCAGAGCCTGGACAGCCTGGGGACGCTCTATCTCGACCAGGCACGCTTCGCGGACGCCGAGCCGCTGCTGCGCCGCTCGCTGGCCCTCAAGGAGAAGGCCCTGGGCCGCGAGCATCCGGAGGTGGCGGCGGGGGCCGTGCACCTGGCCACGGTCTACACCGACCAGGGCCGGTACGCGGAGGCCGAGTCCCTCTATCGCCGGGCGCTGGCGACGTTCGAGGCGCGTGTGGGGCCCGAGCACCCCTGGGTGGCCGCCACGCTGAACAACCTGGGGCGCCTGCTGCGGCTGCAGGAGAGGTTCGCCGAGGCCGAGCCGCCGCTGCGGCGCGCGCTGGCCATCCAGGAAAAGACGTTCGGCCCCGAGCATCCGCAGCTGGTGGGTCCCCTGGCCAACCTGGCCACGGTGTACCGGCACCAGCGGCGCTACGCGGAGGCCGAGGCCGCCTTCCGGCGGGCGCTGGCCATCCAGGAGAAGACCTTCGGCCCGGAGCACCTCGGGGTGGCCGGCCTGCTGACCTACTTCGCCCTCGTGTACCAGGACCAGGGGCGCCACGCCGAGGCCGAGCCGCTGGTCCGCCGCGCCCTGGCGATCCGCGAGAAGGCGCTGGGCGGGGAGCACGCCGACGTCGCCGGCACCCTCGAGCAGTACGCCGCGCTGCTCCGGGCGGCCGGCCGCGACGCCGAGG
>JBBIIW010000682.1:0-1530 GCA_037446305.1 Candidatus Rokuibacteriota bacterium | reverse complement strand
CTCGAGCGTCACGTACAGCGTGCCGCCGCGGGCCGCCCCGCCGGCAGCGGCCAGGGCCACGATCTCGGCGTGGGGCCGCCCGGCGGCCTCGTGAAAGCCCTCGCCCACGACCTGGCCCTCGCGCACGACCACGGCGCCGACCATGGGGTTCGGGGAGGTCAGGCCGCGAGCCCGCTCGGCCAGGGCCAGGGCCCGCCGCATGAACCGCTCGTCGTCGCCGGGAGTCACGCTGCCGGGACCAGGGCGTCCACGAAGCGGGCCGGATCGAACGAGCCCAGATCCTCCACCCGCTCGCCCACCCCCACCAGCTTGATGGGCAGCTTCAGCTCGCGCACGATCCGGACCACGATCCCGCCCTTGGCGGTCCCGTCGAGCTTCGTGAGCACCAGCCCGGTGAGCCCCACGGCCTCGTGGAACATCCGGGCCTGCGCGAAGCCGTTCTGGCCGGTGGGCGCGTCGAGGACCATCAGGCTCTCGTGCGGGGCGCCGGGGAGCTGTCGCTCGATCACCCGCTTCAGCTTGGTGAGCTCGGCCATCAGGTTGGACTTGGTGTGCAGGCGTCCGGCGGTGTCGACGATCAGGGCATCGGCCCGGCGGGCCGTGGCCGCCTTCAGGGCGTCGAACACGACCGCCGCCGGATCCGAGCCGGCGGCCTGCCGGATGACCTCGACACCGATCCGGCGGCCCCACGTCTCGAGCTGCTCGATGGCCGCCGCCCGGAACGTGTCGGCGGCGGCCAGCAGGACGTCCCGGCCCTGCCCCCGGAGCTGCGCGGCCAGCTTCGCGCACGTCGTCGTCTTGCCGGAGCCGTTGACGCCCAGCATGAGGACCACGCTCGGACGGTGGTCGAGGTCCAGCGGCTGGGCAGCCGGCTCCAGGATGTCGGTCAGGAAGCGACGGAAGAGCGGCCGCAGCTGCTCGGCCCGCGTCACCGTCCCGAACATGACTTCCTCGCGGGCGCGGTTCACGAAGTCGGCGGCCAGCGTGGCCCCCAGGTCGGCGGCCACGAGCACGTCCTCCAGCTCCCCGTACAGGGCCTCGTCGATCGGGCGGTCGGCCTGGAAGAGGCTCCCGAGCTCCGCGGACAGGTACTCGCGCGACCGTCTGAGCCCCGCGCTCAGCCGCTCGCCGAGGCCCGAGAAGAACTTCACTGCGGTGAGACGGGGGGGAGGACCAGGCGAGGGATGACGGCGCCCCGCCGCCCCAGCGCGGGGAGCGACTGGCCGTTCAGCTCGAGCGAGACACCGCCCGCATTGCCCAGCGTGATCACGAAGGGGGCATTCGAGACCCATTCCCGGGTCTGCCCGGCGGGCACGGTCTCCTCGCTGACCCGGCCGTCGGCCATGCGGACCCGGATCCAGGTCGGCTCGGACACGTACGCCACCAGGCGATAGGGCGAGCGCATGGGCCCCAGCACCGCGGTCAGGTCCGGCAGCCCCGGCGGGCTCGCAGCCGGCAGGTCCGGCGCCGGCGGGGCCACCGGGACCCCGTTGGCAGGCGGGGCGGAACCGGACCGGGTCGCCGCGACCG
>JBBIIW010000681.1:0-1537 GCA_037446305.1 Candidatus Rokuibacteriota bacterium | reverse complement strand
GCTGCTCCGGAGCCAGGGCGCGCACGTCCTCACCGAGTACTACGTCAACGACGCGGGCAACCAGTTCGACGCGCTGGCGCGCTCCTTCGAGGCGCGCGTGCGGCAGGCGCTGGGCCAGCCGGCGGCGCTGCCCGAGAACGGCTATCCCGGCGAGTACCTCGTCGACCTGGCCCAGGAGTATCTGCGGGAGGGCCACGCGCGGCCCGACGACATCCCGGAGGGCGAGCGGCTCGAGCACTTCGGCGGCTGGGCGGTCGCGCGGATCGTCGAGCAGCAGCGGCGCGTGCTGCGGGACTACGGCGTGGAGTTCGACACCTGGATCTCCGAGCGGCGGGACGTGCGCGGCCGCGGGCTCCCCGAGCGGGCGCTGGCCGAGCTGGCGGCCCGCGCGCTCACCCACGAGGAGGCCGGCGCCCTCTGGTTCCGCTCCCCGGAGTTCGGCGACGACAAGGACCGGGTGCTGCGGCGGTCGTCGGGGGAGCTGACCTACTTCGCGGTGGACCTGGCCTACCATCACTACCTGAAGTTCGCCGGGGTCGACCGGGTCATCGACCTGTTCGGGCCCGACCACCACGGCTACGTGCCGCGCCTCAAGGCGGCCATGGCGGCGCTGGGCCACCCGCCGGAGGCCTTCGAGGTCCTCCTCGTGCAGCTGGTGACGCTGCTGCGTGACGGCCAGCCCGTCCGCATGTCCAAGCGCCGGGGCGAGTTCGTGCTGATGGAGGAGCTGATCGAGGAGGTGGGCCGGGATGCGGCGCGCTTCACGTTCCTGACCCGCCGGCACGACAGCCCGCTCGAGTTCGACCTGGCCGTCGCCACGCGGCAGTCGGCCGAGAACCCCGTCTACTACGTCCAGTACGCGCACGCCCGCATCCGCTCGATCTGGAAGCAGGTCGCCGAGCAGGGGCTCCGCGTGCCCGCCTGGGCCGAGGTCGACCTCGGTCCCCTCACGCTGCCGGAGGAGCGGGCGCTGATGCGCCGCCTGGTGCAGTACCCCGACCTGGTCGCCGGCGCCGCCCGGGCGCTGGAGCCGCACCGGATCGCGTTCTGGCTCGGGGAGCTGGCCGGGCTCTTCCATCCCTATTACAAGGCGCACCGGGTGATCCAGCCCGACACGCCGCTGATGCTCGCCCGTCTGGCGCTGTGCACCGCGGTGGGCCAGGTGATCAGGAACGGCCTCGGCCTGCTGGGCGTCAGCGCGCCGGAGAGCATGTGAGCCGCCGCCGGGCCCAGGAGCCCAGCCAGGTCGGCTCGATGCTCGTGGGCCTGGGCTTCGTGACCATCCTGGGCGTGGCCTTCGTGGCCGGGGTCGTGGCCGGCCGGCACTGGCCCCGCCTGCTGCCGTCCCTGGGCACCGGCGGTCCCCGCGACGTCGCCAGCCCGGCGCCCGACACCAGCCCTGGACGGCCGCGGGCGGGGACTCCGCCCGCGCTGACCTTCTACCAGGAGCTGACCGCGCCGCTCACCGCGCCGCCGCCGGCCCGGCCCCGGCCGGCCCCGGCCACCGGGCTGCCCGCGGGCCCCCGGCCGGCCGAGG
>JBBIIW010000680.1:0-1538 GCA_037446305.1 Candidatus Rokuibacteriota bacterium | reverse complement strand
CGATGGACTACCTGCACCGGACGCGGGCCGAGCGCCTCGACCCCGGCCGGCTGCTGCCCGGGGCGCAATCGGTGATCGCGGTGGCCTGGGTCTACGGCGGCGGCGAGCCGGGCATGTCGGCCGACGGCGCCGCCCGCATCGCCCGGTACGCCCGGGGCCGGGACTACCACGACGTGCTCCGGCCGCGGCTCGAGGAGCTGGCGCGCTTCGTCGAGGAGGCGGCCGGCCCGGAGGCCCGCAGCCGGGCCGCCGTGGACACCAGCGCGGTGCTCGAACGCGACCTGGCGGCCCGGGCCGGGCTGGGCTGGATCGGCAAGAACACGAACCTGCTCCATCCCGAGCTGGGGTCGTACTTCTTCATCGGGGTCGTGCTGACCACCGCCGAGCTGGCGCCGGACGCCGCCCAGCCCGACCGCTGCGGCACCTGCCGGGCCTGCCTGGACGCCTGCCCGACGGCGGCCTTCCCCGAGCCCTACGTGCTCGACGCCCGGCGCTGCATCTCCTACCTGACGATCGAGCACCGGGGCCCGGTGCCGGATGCCCTGGAAGCGAGCATCGGGGACTGGCTGTTCGGTTGCGACGTGTGCCAGGAAGTGTGTCCGTGGAACCGCAAGGCGCCGCCGGCGAGGGCGGGCGGGGAAGCCGGCCGGGCGGAGACTCCGCCGCTCCCGGAGCTGCTCGCGCTCGACGATCCGGCCTGGCGCCGGCGGTTCCGGGGCACGGCGCTCTGGCGGGCCCGGCGCGCGGGTCTGCTCCGGAACGCCGCCATCGTGCTGGGCAACCGGGGCGATCGCGCCGCCGTCCCGGCGCTGGAGGCCGCGGCCCGCGACGAGGACTCGACCGTCCGCGAGGCGGCCCGCCGGGCGCTGCAGAAGATCCCGGCCTGACGGCCGGCCGGTGAAATTCACCGCAGCGCGGTTCCACGGGCTGGTATCCTCGCATCGCGATGCGGGTCAAGCGCCTGGACCACTTCGGCGTGGACGTCGCCGACCTCGGGCGCGCCGAGCGCTTCTACACCGAGGTCCTGGGCATGACGGTCCAGATGCGGCTGGCCGACCAGGTGCTGCTGCGGTACGGCGACGGGGCCTGCGCCCTGTTCCTCAAGCCCGACCGGACCCCGGGCGGCCTCGAGCAGATCCAGAACCCGCTCGGGAAGTCTCACCACGCCTTCGAGGTCGAGCCCGCCGACCTCCTGCGGGCCCAGGCGGTGTTCCGCGAGCGCGCCATTCCCTTCCACGCCCCGATCGACTGGGGCGATCACGACTGCCTCTACTTCCTCGACCCCGACGGGAACCTGCTGGAGCTGGTCGCCTACCGGTAAGCCCCCGGGCGCTGGCCCGGTCCAGGCTAGAATCCTGGCGTCATGCTGACCACGGACCGGGTGGCCGGCGCGGCGCTGGCGCTGCTCGCCCTCGGCGTGCTGTTCGAGAGCCGCCAGCTGCCGCTCGGCACCCTGCACGCGCCCGGCCCGGCCTTCGTGCCCGTCGTCCTGGGGGTGATCCTGCTCGCCCTCGGCGCCGCCCTGGTGGCGACCGGCG
>JBBIIW010000679.1:0-1543 GCA_037446305.1 Candidatus Rokuibacteriota bacterium | reverse complement strand
GCCGCCCACCACGCCGAGCGGCTGCACGCGGGCGCCCAGGGCGGCCGCGTTGTGGGCGGCGTTGGCGGCCCCGCCCAGCCGCACGTCCCGCTCGGTGAACCTCAGGATGAGCACGGGCGCCTCCCGCGAGATGCGGCGGGGCTTGCCGATCAGGTACTCGTCGGTGATGACGTCGCCCACCACGAGCAGGCGGCGGGCGGCGAAGCCCTCGGTCACCGCGCGCAGGCGGGTGGCTCCGGCCGTCACGCCGCGCGCCCCCCGAGCACCCAGTCCACGGCGGCCAGCAGGTCCTCGGCCACGTGGTCGGGGGGAACCGGAAAGCTGGCCCGCCGGTACTCCCACTCCCCCAGGCCGTAGCCGGTGAGCACGAGCACGGCCCGGGCCCCCACGTGCCGCGCGACCACCAGGTCGGAGGCCTTGTCGCCGACGACGGTGGAGGCACCGAGGTCGAGCCCCAGCTCGGCCGCCGCCCGCTCGAGCAGGCCCGGGCGCGGCTTGCGGCAATCGCAGTCGGCGCGCCAGGGCGGCTCGCCCTCGGTGGGATGGTGGGCGCACACGTAGATGCCGTCGAGGTGGGCCCCGGCCTCCTCGAGCTGGCGCACCAGCGCCGCGTTCACGGCGTGCAGCACGTCCGCGGAGAAGTAACCCCGGGCGACACCGGCCTGGTTGGTCGCCACCACCGCGGCCACGCCGGCCCGGTTGAGGCGGCGAACGGCCTCGGCGGCGCGCGGCAGGAGGCGGAGGCGCGCCGGATGGTTCACGTATCCCACTTCCTCGGTGAGCGTCCCGTCGCGGTCGATGAAGACGGCGGCCCGACCGGCCACGGAGGCAGTGTACGGCGCAACCCCCGGTTTCTCAACGAGAATTCAGCCCCGAACGCCGGCTCAGGCCCCGCACGCGCGGTAGGCCCCCTCGACCGCGCGCATCGCGGCGTCGATCGAGAACGCCCGGCGGACGTCCTCCCGGGCGCGCCGGCCCATCTTCTCGCGGAGGTCGCGGTCGGCGATCAGGGCACCCACCGCCGAGGCGAACGACGCCGGGTCGCCCGGCTCGGCCAGGAACCCGTTGACGCCGGGGCTGACAGCCTCCGGGACGCCGCCGACCGCGCTGGCCACGACCGGCTTGCCATGGGCCATGGCCTCCAGCAGGACGACCGGGAGGGCGTCGCCGCGCGTGGGAAGCGCGAAGAGATCGGCGGCCCGGAACCAGGCCGACGGCCGGGGATCGAAGCCCGGGAAGTGACAGGTGACGCCCCGGAGCCGGGCAGCCAGGGCCCGGGTCTCCCGCTCGTAGGCCGGGTCGCGAAAGCGGCCCAGGAAGACCGCATGGGTCTCCTGGCGGCCGGGCGGCAGCTGGGCGAGCGCGCGGAGCAGCGTCTGGGGGTCCTTGCGGTGGTCCAGGGAGCCCACCATGAGGACGAGCGCGGCCCGGGGTGCGATGCCCAGCTCCGCACGCACGTCGCGGCTCCCGGCCCGGGCGACGAAGCCGTCGGCGTCGATGCCGTAGGGAACCAGGAAGCGGCGGGCGCGCGCCGCGCGGGGGC
>JBBIIW010000678.1:0-1566 GCA_037446305.1 Candidatus Rokuibacteriota bacterium | reverse complement strand
CGCCTGGCGCCGCCCGGCGGCGCTCAGCCGCAGCCCCGGCGCCCGTCCCGGCAGCACCCGACCGGTGGTGGGCGTGAGCCCGTGCCGTACGAGCAGGACGATCGTGGGACGGATGCCGGCAGGCATCGCGGAAGCATAGGCGCCGCCCGCCGCCGCACGCAAGGACGGCCTGCCGGTACAATGGGCCGCCGTGAGGACGATCGAGGCCGTCGTCTTCGATCTCGGCGGCGTGGTGCTGGAATCGCCCCTGGCCGCCATCGCCCGCTTCGAGCGCGAGCACGGACTGCCGCCGGACGCGATCAACCGGGCGGTGGCGGCGGCCGGCGATCAGGGGACCTGGGCGCGCCTGGAGCGCGGGGAGCTGACGGCCCAGACCTTCTGCGACCCGTTCCAGGCCGACTGCCTGGCCCTGGGCGTGGCCGTCGACGCCGCCGCGCTCATGCGGGCCATCGCCGAGGCGGCGACGCCCCGGCCCCGGATGCTCGAGGCCATCGGCCGCATCCGGCGGTCGGGCCGCCGGGTGGGCGCCCTCACCAACAACTGGCTCGACGGCCCCCGCCGGGTCGGTGACGGGCTGCGCGAGCACTTCGACGTCTTCATCGAGTCGGCCGCCGTCGGCGTGCGCAAGCCCGACCCCCGCATCTACGCGATGGCCCTGGCGGCCCTCGGCGTGCCGCCGGAGCGGACGGCCTTCCTGGACGACATCGGCCGCAACCTCAAGCCGGCCCGGGCCCTCGGGATGACCACGATCAAGGTGGACGATCCCGAGCAGGCGCTGCACGACCTGGGCACGCTCCTCGGCCTGGACCTGCTCGGGCCCGGCTGACGCCGGCCCGTCGCTGACGCGGCCGCCTCCCGCCTGCCGGCGGCTGTAACGCCGGTACCAGCAGCGAGCGGTTCGAGGCGTATCATCGGGGCATGGCGCGAACCACCCAGAGCTCCCGACGACGCCGCACGAGGCCCCGGACCCGTCCCGCCCCCGCCCCGCCCAGCCCGGCGCCCGAGCCGCTGCCCGACGCCCTCACGGCCGCCGAGCCGGTCGAGAGCGCCGCGGAGCTGCCGCCGCCGACCATCGAGCCGGAGGTCGCCTTCGCCGCCCGGGTGCCGCCCCCCGAGGCCGAGCGGCCGTGGCCGACGACCCGCCGCGTGATCTTCTTCGACGTGGAGAACACGAGCCGCGCGCAGCACATCGCCAGGATGATCGAGCACCTCGGCATCGACCGCACCGGCTACCGCACCGAGCTGGTGGCCGTCGGCAACTGGCGGGTGATCGGAGCCGATGCCGCCCGGCTGCTGGCGCGCCACGGCGCGCAGCTGATCCACAGCGCGCCCTCGACGGGCGTCCGCGACTGGAGCGACCTGCGCATCGCCGTCAGCGCCGGCGTCTGGCTCGGCGGCGCCAGGCCCGGCGACGTGCTCGAGATCGTCTCCGAGGACCGGGCCTTCGACGCCGTCGGCGACGTGGCCGCCAGCCTCGGCGTGAAGTTCAACCGGCTCTCGTACCGGGCGCTCGGCGTGCAGGCCCCGCCGGCGAGCGCGGCACGCGAGGAGGCGCCGGCGGCGCCG
>JBBIIW010000677.1:0-1572 GCA_037446305.1 Candidatus Rokuibacteriota bacterium | reverse complement strand
CGGCGCCGGCTCGCTGACCTGGCCCGGCGCCGACGAGCGGAGCGCCCAGAGGCCGGCGGCCAGCAGCGCCAGCACCAGCGCGGTCACCCCCGCCAGCCGGGCGAGGACATGGCCCGAGCGTGGCCACCGGGCGCCGAGGGCCGGACGGGTCGGCGGCGTCTCGTGCGTCGGGCCGTAACCGTAGCTGGCATAGGCCATCTCGTGGTAGTCGGGACTCACCTCGGCCCGGATCCCGTTGAGGCAGACGCCCAGCAGGGGCGTCTTGGCGCCCTCCAGGATGCCCTTGGCCCGCCTGAGCGCCGCCCGCGGCACGTGGCCGCCCCGGACCACGCAGAGGATGCCGTCGCACTGCGAGGCGAGGATGGCGGCGTCGGCGACGGCCAGCGCGGGGGCGGAATCGCAGATCACGTAGTCGTAGTGCTCGCGCGCCCGGGCCAGGAGCTGGCTCAGGCCGCGGGAGCTCATGAGCTCGGACGGGTTGGGCGCCCGGTGTCCCGAGGGCAGGACGAAGAAGTTGTCCATGCCCGGCGCATCCAGGATCCCCTCCATGCCGGGCTTGCCGAGCATGAGGTCGGCGAAGCCCAGGGCCGCCTCCTCCAGGTCGGTCGAGCCGAGCACGGCGTTGGTCAGCCCCGGCTGCTTGCGGATGCCGAAGACGCGGCGGATGAAGGGGTTGCGCAGGTCGGCCTCGATCAGGAGCGTCCGCTTGCCGAGCTGGGCGAGCGCGACGGCCAGGTTCATGGCCACCGTGGTCTTGCCCTCGGCGCGGGTGGCGCTGGCGACCACGATGGTCTTCACGTCCCGGTCCAGGAGGGTGAAGATCAGGTTCGTGCGCAGCGCCCGGAACGCCTCCGCGATGGGCGAGGTGGGGGCGAAGACGGTCGGCAGGAAGACGGAGAGCTCGGCGCCCTCGGCGTCCCGCCCCCCGCCGGCCGGGTCGTTCTCGGCCGCCACCGCGCGGGCGTCCAGGTGGGGGATCACCCCCAGGACGGAGGTCTGCAGCAGCGATTCCAGGTCCTGGATCGCGCCGATGGAGGTGTCGAGCGTCTCGACGACGAAGGCCAGCGCCACGCCGATCAGCGCGCCCACCAGCAGGCCGACGGCGCCCCGCGAGGGCGCGTTCGCATCGGTGACCGGGTCGGCGGGCGGCGAGGCCGGCCGGACGACGGTCACCTCGGCCACCTGCTCGCGCTCCTTGATCAGCGCCTCCTGGAGCCGCTCGCGGAGCAGGGAGAAGACCCGCTCGTTCACCTTCACCTCGCGCTCGATCCGGGCCGCCTCCAGCGCCACCGCGGGCAGGGTGGCGAGCTTGCGCTCGAGCGCCGCGATGCTGGCCGTCACCTCCGCGTCCCGCGCCCGCAGCACCTCCAGCCGCGAGGCCAGCGCCGTGACGAGCCGCGCGCGCTCGGCCGCCACCACCTCCCCCAGCTCGCGCTGCACGTTCGCGATGCGGGCCTCGACGCTCCGCGCCTGCGGGTGCTCGGGACGCAGGGTCAGCAGGAGCGTCTCCCGCTCGAGGGTCAGGTCGCTGAGCGCCCCCCGGAGCTTGCCGATGGTCGGGTCGGCGCCCTC
>JBBIIW010000676.1:0-1573 GCA_037446305.1 Candidatus Rokuibacteriota bacterium | reverse complement strand
CGTGGCTGCCGGAGGCGGTGGCGGCGGGCCGGCGCTGGCGGCCGGAGCGCGCGCTCGAGCAGCTGGTCGAGCGCTTCGCCCGCGGCGCCGTCTACACCGACGACCGCCTGCTGGCCCGCCTGTTCCGCCGGCCCCGGGCGGAGATCGCGGCGGTGGTGGACCGCCTGGTCCGGGCCGGGGCGCTGCTCGGCGACTGCGTGGTGGCCGGCTGGCCGGGACGCTGGCTCGTGCACGCCTCGGCGCTGCGAGGAGGGCGAGGATGAGCGGGATCCTGCTCGGCAAGGGGGAGCGGCCCGTGCACCTGCTGGCCCGGTACGGCAACCGCCACGGCCTGGTCGCCGGCGCCACCGGCACCGGCAAGACGGTCTCGCTCATGGTGCTGGCCGAGGGCTTCTCGCGGCTCGGGGTGCCGGTCGTCATGGCCGACGTCAAGGGGGACGTGGCCGGCCTGGCCGTGCCCGGCACCCCGAGCGAGAAGCTGGCCGCCCGGGCCGCCGCGGTCGGGCTCGAGGGCTGGGCGCCGGAGGCCAGCCCCGTCGTGTTCTGGGACCTGTACGGCCGGCGGGGCCATCCCGTCCGCGCGACGGTGAGCGAGATGGGGCCGACGCTGCTGGCGCGCATGCTGGGCCTCAACGACACGCAGACGGGCGTGCTGGAGATCGCCTTCCGGCTGGCGGACGAGCGTGGCCTGCTGCTGCTCGACCTGGACGACCTGCGCGCCCTGCTGGCCTTCGTGGCGGAGGAGCGCAAGGCGATCTCGACCAGCCACGGCCTGATCAGCGCCGCCTCGGTGGCCGCCATCCAGCGGGCGCTGCTGTCCCTGGAGCGTCAGGGCGCGGAGGCCTTCTTCGGCGAGCCGGCGCTGGAGCTGGGCGACCTGATGCGGACCGACCTGAGCGGGCGAGGGGTCGTGAGCGTCCTGGCCGCCGAGCAGCTGGTCCTCGAGCCCCGGCTCTACTCGAGCGTCCTGCTGTGGCTGCTGTCGGAGCTGTTCGAGACCCTGCTGGAGGTCGGCGACCTCGACCGGCCCCGGCTGGTGTTCGTCTTCGACGAGGCGCACCTGCTGTTCGCCGACGCGCCGCCGGCGCTCCGCCAGCGGGTCGAACAGGTCGTCCGGCTCATCCGGTCCCGGGGCGTCGGGGTCTACTTCTGCTCGCAGTTCCCCGACGACGTCCCGGACGACATCCTGGGGCAGCTGGGCAACCGGATCCAGCACGCGCTGCGCGCGTACACGCCGCGGGATCAGAAGGCGGTCCGGACGGCGGCCGAGACCTTCGTGCCGAATCCGCGGCTGGACGTGGCGCAGGTCATCGGGCAGCTGGCGGTCGGCGAGGCGCTGGTCTCGACGCTCCAGGAGGGCGGCGTGCCGATGCCGGTCGAGCGCGCGCTGATCAGCCCTCCGCGGTGCCGCATGGGCGCCGTCACCGACGAGGAGCGGGCGACCGTCCGCGCCCGCAGCCCCGTCGGCGCGAGGTACGACGCCCGGGTCAACCGGGAGTCGGCCTACGAGATCCTCGGCCGGCGGGCGGCCGCCGGCGGCCAGGCCCCGCCGGCCCGGGAGGCCGGGCGCGGC
>JBBIIW010000675.1:0-1579 GCA_037446305.1 Candidatus Rokuibacteriota bacterium | reverse complement strand
ACCACGCCCGGCCGCCGCCGCCCGCCGAGGAAGCGGTCACTCACGAAGCCCCAGCCCAGGCGCGCCAGCGTGCCACCGATCTGGGCCAGCGCCAGCAGGCGCCCCGCGACGACGGCCGAGACGGCGAAGGTATCGCGGGCGAAGAGGGCCAGGTAGGCGAGCAGCGAGGACTGGGCGAGGGAGAGCAGGAAGCCGGAGGCGAACACGACCGGAACTCCGCGACGGCCCAGCACGGCCATCGCCTCGCCGAGGCCCGGGCGCCCCGCGGCCGGCGGGCCGGCCTCGCCGCGCGGGGCCCGGTAGAGGACCGCGACCATCGCGCCCGAGACCAGCGTGACGGCGCCGGCCACGGCGAGCGCCCGCTGCCAGCCCCCGGCCGCCGCCACCGGCGGCAGGAGCAGCGCCGCCACCACACCGCCCAGCGTGAGGCCCGTCTGCTTGATGCCCATCGCCATCCCGCGCTGGGCCGGCGGAAACCAGTCCAGCACGGCCCGGCCGGTGGCGGGATTGGCCACGCTGAAGCCGAAGCCGGCCAGGGTCAGACAGGCGAGCGTGGCCGGCAGCGAGCCGGCGACGGCGGCCAGGATCACCGCAGCTCCGGTCAGCGCCAGGCCGAGGCTCAGCGTGAGGCGGACGCCCAGGCGGTCGGTCAGCCAGCCGGCCGGCAGGGCCATGACGACGCCGCCCAGGTACACGGCCGGCAGGAAGAGCCCCACCTGCCCGCGACTCAGGTCGAGCGCCTCGCGCAGGAAGGGGGCCAGGGGAGCGACGGCCAGCGCCGAGAGCGCGCTCAGCGCGTAGGCGGCAGTGACCAGCGCCAGGGCCGCCCAGCGGCTCGTCACGGGGCGGCCCGCGGGCTCACGCCGCCGGCGCGCTCAGAGAAGGCCAGCCGCGCGCAGCGCCGCGTCGATCTGCGGCGGGTTGAAGCCCGTCAGCCTCCGCTCGCCGATCACGATCACCGGCAGCGACAGGAGCCCCATCCGGATCAGCTCCTCGCGCGCTTCCGGCTCCCGGGCCAGGTTGCGCTCCCGGTATGCGATGCCCCTGTGCGATAGATACTCCATCGCTCGGTGGCAGGAGGTTCAGCCGACGTTGCTGTAGACGGTCACCTGGGCCGTCACCCGATCTCGCCCCCCTCCGGCGCGCCTGCCCGGCGCCCGCAGGCAGTCTACACCGCGACGGGCGGCGATCGCGGCCGGGGTTGTAAGTCCTCCCTCCCGCGCCGCGCCGCGCGCTGGTACGCGATTCGCATCGCACCGGGCGCCTGGGGAAAGGAGGGTCCTCCATGCACCTCGGGCTCGGAATCTGGGGGCTGGTCGCCTACCGCGCGTGGCGGGCCTCGCGCGGGTACGCGCAGGGCCTGGCCATCGTCGTCGGCGTCCTGACGGTCCTGGGGCTGCTCCCGGGGCTGAACACGCTCTTCGGGCTGGTGCCGCTCTTCGGCCACGACATCTGGCTGCATGCCGGCACGGCGATCGTCGCCGCGTACTTCGGCTGGGGCCACCGGGAGGCGGCGGAGCGTCCCGAGCGCCTGCGGCGCGCCGCCTGACGGGCGGGGTCAGCCGAGATCGGAAGAGCA
>JBBIIW010000674.1:0-1583 GCA_037446305.1 Candidatus Rokuibacteriota bacterium | reverse complement strand
GCGGCCGGGCGACGAGATGAGCCGCCAGCGCCGCTCCCACGTCGTCTCGGGTCCCGCCCGGCTCCCTCACGCGGCCTACGCCAGCACACCCGGCGGTGAAGCCCGCTCAGGGGACGCCGAGCCAGCGCGCCTTCAGCGCGGGGCTCCGCCGCAGCTCGCCGGGGGCGCACTCGAGGACGATGCGCCCCTTGCTCATCACGTAGACGTGGTCGGCGACGCGGAGCGCGAAGGCGAGGTTCTGCTCCACCAGCAGGATGGAGACGCCCCCGCGCTTGAGGTCGCCCACCAGGCGGCCCAGCTCGCGCACCAGCAGCGGGGCCAGCCCCTCCGACGGCTCGTCCATCAGGAGGACGGCGGGGTTGCCGACCAGCGCCCGGCCGGCGGCCAGCATCCCCTGCTCGCCGCCCGACAGGGTGCCGCCGCGCTGGCGCAGGCGCTCCCGGAGCCGGGGAAACCGCTCCAGCACCCGGGCGGGCGTCCAGCCGCGCCCGCTCCCGGCCCGGGCCCCGACGCGCAGGTGCTCCTCGACGGTGAGCGACGGGAAGAGCCGGCGGCCCTGGGGTACCAGGCCCACGCCCCGGCGGGCGATGGCGTCGGCGGGGGCGTTCGTGATGTCCTCGCCCCGCAGGCGCACGCGGCCCGCCCGCGCCGGCGTGAGCCCGGCGATGGCCCGGACGAGGGTCGTCTTGCCCACGCCGTTGCGGCCCAGCACGGCGGCCACCTGGCCCTCGTCGAGCGCCAGCGACACGCCCTGCACCACGTGGCTGTCGCCGTAGGCGACGTGCAGGTCCTGGACCTCGAGCAGCATCACGCCCGCCCGTCCTCCTCCGGGCCGCCCAGGTAGATCTCCGCCACCCGGGCGTCGCGCTGGATCTCCTCCCGGCGCCCCTCGGCCAGCACCCGCCCCTGATGGAGGACGACGACGCGGTCGGCGAGGTCGAGGGCCACGTCGATGTCGTGCTCGATGAGGAGCACCGTGAGATCGCGGGGGAACCGGCGCACCATCGCCGCCACGGCGGCGGTCTCGGCCGGCGACAGGCCGGCCGTCGGCTCGTCGAGCAGCAGCACGCGCGGGGCCCCGGCCAGGGCCAGGATCAGCTCCACCTGGCGCTGCTCGCCGTAGGAGAGCCGGGACGTGGGCACGTGCCGGCGGTCCTCGAGCCCCCAGTCGTGCAGCAGCTGCTCGGCCCGCTCCTGGATCCGGCGCAGGGAGGCGAGCGGCCGGTGCAGCGCGAACCGGGCCGGGTCGGCGCCCTGGACGGCGAGCAGCACGCTGTCCAGCACGGTGAGCCGCGGGAACAGGGTGGTGATCTGGAACGTCCGGGCCAGGCCCAGGCGGGCGCGACGGTGCGGCGGCAGCGCCGTGATGTCCCGATCGAAGAGCCGGATGCGGCCGGCCGTGGGGGGGAGCAGCCCGGTGACGAGGTCGAACAGGGTCGTCTTGCCGGCGCCGTTCGGCCCCAGGATCACCAGCCGCTCCCCGGCGCCGGCGCGGAGGGAGACGCCGTCGAGCGCCCGCAGGCCTCCGAAGTCGCGCGCCAGCCGCTCGACCGCGAGCGCGCTCACGCCGGCCGGTCGGCGGT
>JBBIIW010000673.1:0-1587 GCA_037446305.1 Candidatus Rokuibacteriota bacterium | reverse complement strand
GAGCGCGGCGAGCTGCTGGCCGTCAGCGGCGAGACGGGCACGGTCCGCAGCGGCGCGATGACCGTCCGTGTCCCCCTGGCTGCTCTCCGGCCGGTGGCCCACGTGGCGAGCGCCGGCCGGGGCCGGGGAGTCGGGGCGGCCGGACGGGACGCCGAGGGGACGCCGTCACGCGCGGTCGCTCCCGAGCTGATGCTGATCGGCAAGCGGGCCGACGAGGCCTGCGACATGGTCGAGCAGTACCTCGACGACGCGTTCATGGCCGGCCTGGCCACCGTGCGGCTGATCCACGGCAAGGGCACCGGCGCGCTGCGTCGCGCCGTGCGCGACCTCCTGGCCGCGCATCCGCTGGTGGACTCCTACCGTGACGGCGAGCCGGCCGAGGGCGGCAGCGGGGCCACGGTCGCGGCCCTCAAGGTGAGCTGAATGGCGACCTACTCCCCGGCCCTGCTCGACGAGATCCGGGCCAGCGTGGACCTGGTCGAGCTGGTGGGCCGCTTCGTGAACCTCAAGCGGGCCGGACAGAACTGGAAGGGGCTCTGCCCGTTCCACGCCGAGAAGACGCCCTCGTTCATGGTCAACCCCGCCAAGGGCATCTTCCACTGCTTCGGCTGCGGGGTGGGCGGCGACGCCTTCGGGTTCCTGATGCGCCAGGACCGCCTGACCTTCCCCGAGGCCGTCCGGGCCCTGGCCCGCAGCGCCGGGATCGCGCTGCCCGAGGAGCGGGGCACGCCGGCCGACGCCGGGCGCGAGGAGCTCTACCGGGCCCTGGACCTGGCCGCCCGCTTCTACACCGACGCCCTCTGGAAGCCGGGGGGCGAGCGCGCCCGCCGGTACCTCGACGACCGCGGCGTGGACCCGGAGATCGCCCGCCGCTTCGGGCTCGGGCTGTCCCCCGAGGGCTGGGATGGGCTGCTTCAGTTCATGCGGGCCCAGGGGGTCGCAGCGGATAGGCTTGAGGCCGTGGGGCTCGCCATCCGGCGCGAGAGCGGCACCGGCCACTACGACCGCTTCCGCGGCCGCCTGATGTTTCCCATCCGCGACCTCCAGGGCCGGGTGGTGGCGTTCGGCGGGCGCGCCCTGGGGGACGAGCAGCCCAAGTACCTCAACTCGCCCGAGACGCCGCTCTACACGAAGGGCAACCTCCTCTACGCCGCCGACCTGGCCCGCGCCAGCATGCGCGAGCGGAACCGGGCGCTGCTGGTCGAGGGCTACCTCGACTGCCTGATGGCCCACCAGCACGGCTTCACGGAGACGGTGGCCGCCCTGGGCACGGCCTTCACCGCCGCGCAGCTGGCGATCCTGCGGCGCTGCTGCGAGGAGGTCGTGACCTTCTTCGACGCCGACGCGGCCGGGCAGAAGGCGGCCGAGCGCGCCGCCGAGCTGCTGGAGGCGGGCGAGAGCCCGGTCGCCTGGGCCGTGAACCGCAGTGGCGGCTTCGAGGCCGGCCCGGTGTTCCGCCTGCGCGCCGCCGTGCTGCCGGCCGGCGACGACCCCGACACCTTCCTGCGGCGCCACGGCGCCGCCGCGTTCGCCGAGCGCATCGCCGCCGCCCGCAGCCTGCTGGCCTACGCCCTGGACCGCGCCCTG
>JBBIIW010000672.1:0-1590 GCA_037446305.1 Candidatus Rokuibacteriota bacterium | reverse complement strand
TGGCGGCGCAGGCCCAGCTCGCGCAGGGCCTCCGGCGGCAGCGCCGCGCCGGCGCGCCCCGGCTCGAGGGCGTCCAGGTCGGCCTGGGTGAAGATGGGCCCCAGACGCACGCGCACGGACGGCGTGCGCCGGAGGAAGTCCGCCACGCGCGCGAGATGCTGCTCCATGCCGGGCGCCGGGGCGGCCGTGCCCGGGGTGAAGATGACCGGCGCCAGCACCACCGCTTCCACCTTCGAGTCCTCGGTGAAGAAGAGCGAGCCGATCCGGCTGAAGGGCAGGGCGAGCAGGCGGATGGCCAGGTTGCGCACGGCGCCCCACACCGCCTCGCGGAAGTCGAACTCCCGGGTGCCGAGGTCGCCGGACACGGGCAGGGAGAGGCGGATCTCGCCCCGGGCGTCCTGGAGCAGGGAGACGAGGAAGCCCAGCGGCAGGCCCAGGCGCTGCTCGACCTGGTCGGTGGCGCCCGAGCGCACGACCTCCAGGCCGCGCACCACGATGTCGTGACGCGCGTCGAGCCGGCTGCCGAGCAGCGTGTAGCTGGCGGAGGCTGTCAGGGCTCCCCGCGTGGCCGTCCAGCCGGTGAAGCGGTCGAGGTAGGGGTTGGCGCGGGGCAGGGGGAACTCGCGGAGGCTGACCGTCAGCTCCAGCACCGGCCGGCCGCCGGCCGTGCCCGCGCCCTCCACGGTGAGGCGGGCGCCGCCCCCGAGGACGCCGCTGCCGCTGACGCGCACGCGGTGGTCGGGCGCCATGCTCAGGCCGCTGACCGTCACGTCGAGGCGCGAGAGCTGCTCGGCGTAGCGGGGGGTGGTGGTGTGGTCCACGAACCGGCCCGACCCCCGCTCCAGGGTGATGGTCCGGATCTCGACCGCCGGCGGCTTCGCCGGGGCCGCCCGGGCCGGGGCCGGCGCGGCCAGGGGCCAGCGCGGTGTCAGCAGCCGCGGTAGCGCGAAGTGTCCCTCCGCGTCGCGCTCGATCAGGAGGCTCGGGCGGCGCAGCCGGACGTGGTCCACGGCGACGCGGGTCGGCCACGCGATGTCGATCCCGACGGCCTCGGCCTGGGCCGCCGTGACCACCGGGCGGTCCCCGTCGCTCAGCCGGAGCTGCTCCAGCCGGGCGTCGCCGGCGACCGTCACGGCCAGGGGGTCCACGGCCACCGTCACCGCCAGGGCGCCCGAGAGCGTCCCGGCCATCAGGGCCTCGATGGGCAGGTAGGGCTGCGCCGGCGCCAGCTCGACGGCGTCCAGCGCCGCCCGCAGGTCGAGGCGGACCGGGTCGAGGCCCACGGTGCCTGCCAGCTCCAGCCGGCCGCCGCCCGGGGTCGGGGAGCTGAGCTGCACGCGGACCGGGCGAGACGACGGCCACGCCAGATCGTGGATCTGGAGCTGCGCCCCGGTCACCTCGAGCCGGGCGGGCGGCGTGGTCGTCGCGTCCACGATGGTGGCGGACCCGTCCTCGAAGACCCCCTCGGCGAGATGCAGCTGGACCGCGGCGGCCCCGGTCGCGCCCGGCGCCGGCGGGGACGGTGTCCCGGGCCTGCGTTCCAGGAGCGCCTGGAGCAGGAAGCGGCCCTGCCGGTCGCGCTCGAGGCGG
>JBBIIW010000671.1:0-1592 GCA_037446305.1 Candidatus Rokuibacteriota bacterium | reverse complement strand
CAGGGGCGAGGCCGGCTGCAGGCCGGCCGTGTCGGCCGGCGCCCGCTCGCGAGCGCGCTGGAGGAAGGGCAGCGCCTGCTCCGGGCGGTCCTGCCAGCCGGACGCCCGATTTCGCGCGGAAACGGCGCGCTCACGTCCTATAGTGCACAGTGACCAGTCGGGATGGATCGGCGGGGAGGAGGCGCATGATCGCCGCGGCCCTCGGGACGCTGGTGATGCGGGTTCGTCGGTCGCCGATGCTGGGTCGCCTGCGCCGGGAGCTGGAGCTCTGGCGCTGGCGGCGCGAGTACGCGCGCTCGCAGGCCGAGGCGCGGCCGGCCGCCGCCCCGCTGGCCGGCCCCGTCCTCCCCGCGGACGACTGGCCCGTGTCCCCGGCGCCCGGCTCCGCCGGCTACGAGTCCACGGCGGCGCCGGCCGGGCCCCAGCTGGACCTCTTCGCCGACCGCTCGTAGCGTCCCTGGCCCGACCGCCGGGCACTCGGCAGGCAGGCCTCGTGCATCCAGTCGTGGCTCACGCGGGTCGCCTCTTCACCGGGCAGGATCGGTCGGTCGCAGATGAGGCAGGTCGGCTCTCGGTCGTCCATCGCTCCCTCCGAACGGTGAGGACTGCACTATACCATCGAGGGCGTCCCGAGTGCGTCAACCTGCCCGCCCGCGGGTCAAAATGGCGTCCGCGCGCGCCGCGATGCTGCACGACACGGGCGGGCGGTCGCGAGGCAAGACGGGGGAAAGACGCGAGAGGTGCGCGGCGCCGAGCGTTGGCACCTCGCTCGCATGTCGCCTCCGACCGCCGCCATGTTCGTCAAGAAGCCGCCGCCGCGAAGGCGACTCCGGAGTGCCGAGGACCTTCACCTCCCGTTCCGCCGGCTGGCCTTCTGCCTGGACTGCGAGGAGTGCTTCGCGATCGGCCACGACACGTGCCCGGCCTGCGGCAGCGAGACGTGGACGCCGCTGGCCCGCTTCCTGAGCGATCGCCGGCCGGCGGCGACCCGGCAGCTGTTCATCGTGGCCCGGCAGCGCCTCAATCTCTACCGGTACGTGAAGCGCGCGCTCCAGGACAACCCCAGCGTGGAGGTCATCATCGACCGGCGCACCGGCCAGCGGCGGGAGACGTCCCAGCCGGTCGTGCCCGACCGCCGGCGCGGCGACCGCCGGCTGCGCCCCGAGGTGGACGACATGCTGCGCCTGCTGGGGTGGGCGATCGTGCCCCGCGAGGCCGAGCGGCAGCGGGGCAAGGCGGTCCGGTAGTCAGCCGCGGCGGCTCCTGGCCAGCAGGTCGCCCGCCATGCGCATGAACTCCTCCAGCGAGGTCTGGACGCCCTGCGTGAGGTCGCGGAGACGATGCTGGAGTCGGTCGATCTCGGCCTGGCGCCGGGCCAGTTCGGCCTGCAGCTCGCCCACCGTCCGGTGGAGCTGGCGGGCGGTCTCCTCGGCGCTCTGCGCCCGCTGCTTCCAGCTGTCGTAGTCGCGGAGCAGGGCGGGCAGCAGGCGCCCCATCACCTCGCGGCCCTCGCGCAGCCAGCGCTCCACGAGCGCGGGCGCCTCGGGCCCGGTCAGGCCGGGCAGCAGGGAGGCGGCGATGGCCGGCAGCGC
>JBBIIW010000670.1:0-1603 GCA_037446305.1 Candidatus Rokuibacteriota bacterium | reverse complement strand
GGCGCCGTCGAGATCGCCGGCCATCTGGCGCCGGTAGGCTTCCTGCCAGAGGGCGGTGGCGCGCTCGAAGTCTGGCCCGTCGCTCACGGCCTGTGTTGCCCCCTCGGCGACCGGACTATTGTACCTGGCACCTGGTGCCCGGAGGACCTCCCTGGCACGGCCGGGGACAGGCCGGCACCGGAGCGCGCCGACGCCCGGGAACTCCGCGCCCCGTGAGCCGCCGTGGCCGGGCATCCGCCTTGCACGCGCGGCGCGACGTTGGGGCAGCGTGTACTCGTCATCGAGGACCGGGAGTCGGTGCGTCGCACCCTGGTGGCCGTGCTCCGGGAGAATGGCTATGCGGCCACAGGCCTGCCGTCGGCCTCGACGGCGCTCGAGCGGCTGGGCCAGCTGCGGCCCCGGCTCGTGCTCCTCGACATGGAGCTGCCGGGGATGAGCGGCAGCGAGTTCCTGGTCCGGTTGCGCGCGATGCCTTCGTGGGCCGAGCTGCCCGTCCTGATCGTGTCCGGCTACGGCGAGACCTGTCCCCCGTCGCCGGAACGGCCGGGGCTGGCCGTGCTCGCCAAGCCGGTCGACAGCGCGAGGCTGCTGGAATGCGTGGAGCGAATGATCGGCCCGGCTCCGGCGGTCGAGTCCGGGTGCTGAGGCGTTATCCCGGAGGTCATGCATGATCACCATGCGCTTGCTGCTCTGGTCGCTGCTCGTCGCAGCCGCCGGTGGGCTCGCCTGGGGCGTCGGCTGGATCGGGAGCTTTCAGGCGTGGCTGGCCGGCCTGGCCCGGCAGCCCGGCGTGCGCGAGGCCTTCGCCGACCCCGAGTACGGCCGCATCGACGCCCTGACGCTGCTGCTCTCCTTCTTCCTGCTGACGCCGATCGGCGCCCTCGTGCTCGCCATCGTGATGGTCTTTGTCCTCATCGCGGTGGCGCTGCTGTTCGAGCCCGCCCTGCGCACGCTGAAGGTGCCGGACTGGGTGGCCGTCCCGGTGGTGCTGGCCGGCTCGGGATGCGTGGCCTGGGCGGCCAGCGGGCTCTGGCTGCCGCAGTCGCTGCAGATCCTGGGGCTGGTGGTGCGGGCCTGGAGCGTCTACTTCAGCGGCACGCCGGCCCCGAAGTGAGGCGGGAGGGGAGGGTGAGAGGCGGCGGCCTCCTCATCCTCCCCGGCCGCCCGCTCAGCGCAGCTTGATCAGGAAGACCGCCCGGCGATTCTCGGCCCAGCAGTCGTCGGTCGGCTCGGCGCAGGCCGGACGCTCCTCGCCGAAGCTCACGATCGAGATGCGCTCCGCATCCACGCCCCGCGCCACCAGGTAGTCGCGCGCCGCCGCCGCCCGGCGCTCGCCGAGCGCCAGGTTGTACTCGTTGGTGCCCCGCTCGTCGGCGTGCCCCTCGATCAGGACGAGGGTCTCGGCGTTCGTTTTGAGCCACTCGACGTTGGCGTCGAGGATCGCGGCATCGGCCGGACGGATGTCGGCCCGGTCGAAGTCGAAGTGGATGGGCTGCACCTCCGCCACCGCCGCGAACTCGGCCGGGGCCGGCCGCGCTTCCGGCTCCGGCTCCGGCTCCGCGGGGGCCGGGGCCAGCGCCAGCGGCGGCTCCTCCGGCTGCGC
>JBBIIW010000669.1:0-1608 GCA_037446305.1 Candidatus Rokuibacteriota bacterium | reverse complement strand
GACCCGCCGCTGGACATCCGGGGCCGCGCCGCCCGCGGCCTCGAGGAGTTCGCCGCGCTGGTCCGCCGGCTGGCCGCGGAGCGGGCCACGCTGCCCCCGCCGGCGCTCATCGACGCGCTCCTCACCGCCTCCGGGTACCGCAAGGCCCTGGAGGAGGAGCGCTCGCCGGAGGCCGAGGCCCGGCTGGAGAACCTGGAGGAGCTGATCGCGGCGGCCGAGGACTACGGGCACGGGGCCGAGGACGCCACGCTGGAAGGCTTCCTCGACTCGATCGCCCTGATGTCCGACGTGGACGAGCTGAAGGAGGGCGAGTCCCGGGTGACGATGATGACGCTCCACTCCGCCAAGGGCCTGGAGTTCCCGGTCGTCTTCCTGACCGGGCTGGAGGAGGGTGTCTTCCCGCACGCCCGGGCGATGAGCGCGCCCGACGACATCGAGGAGGAGCGCCGGCTCTGCTACGTGGGCCTGACCCGGGCCCGGGAGCGGCTCTACCTGACCTGGGCCGTGCACCGGCGCGCGCACGGCTACGACGCGGGCGAGCCCTCGCGCTTCCTGCGCGAGATGCCGGAAGAGCACCTGCTGCCGCTCAACGCGCGGGCCGAGGCCCCGGCGGCCGTCCCGGACGCGGAACCCGGCGACGACCTGCCCCTCCGGGTGGGCGCGCACGTGCGCCACGCCCGCTGGGGCGAGGGCATGGTGGTCGGCGTCGAGCGCGAGGGCGGCGACACCCTGGTCACGGTCCGCTTCGCCAGCGTGGGGCGCAAGCGGCTGTCGCTGCAGTACGCGCGCCTGGAGGAGCTGTGAAGCGATGATCGAGGACCGCGACGTCGAGCACGTCGCCCGCCTGGCCCGGCTGGCGCTGACCGAGTCCGAGCGGGCGCGGATGCGCGAGCAGCTCACCGCCATCCTGGGCTACATCGCCAAGCTGCAGACGCTGGCGGTGGAGGCGGTGCCGCCCACCGCGCACGCTGTCCCGCTGGTGAACGTGATGCGGGAGGACGAGGTGATGCCCTGCCTGCCGCCGGAGCAGGCGCTGGCCAACGCCCCCGACCGGGTGGACGACCTCTTCCGGGTGCCGCGCATCCTCGAGGAGTGACCATGCCGGCCGAGGTCACGCGCCTGCCCTTCCACGACCTGGTGGACCGCTTCCGGGAGGGCCAGACGACCCCGACCGCGGCCACCGAGGCCTACCTGGACCGGATCGCGCGCCACGACGGCACGCTGCACAGCTACCTCACCGTGATGCGCGAGGAGGCGCTGGCCCAGGCCCACGCCGCCGACGAGCGGTACCGCAAGGGGATGCCGCGGGGCCCGCTGGACGGCGTGCCGGTGGCGCTGAAGGACGTGCTCTGCACCCGGGGGGTGCCCACGACCTGCGGGTCGAAGATCCTCGAGCACTTCGTGCCGCCCTACGACGCCACGGTCGTCCAGCGGCTGCGGGAGGCGGGCGCGGTCCTGATCGGCAAGACGAACCTGGACGAGTTCGCCATGGGCTCCTCCACCGAGCACTCGGCGTTCGGGCCCACCCGCAACCCCTGGGACCCCGCCCGCGTGCCCGGCGGGTCGTCGGGCGGCTCGGCGGCGGCGGTGGCCGCCGACCTCGCCGCC
>JBBIIW010000668.1:0-1611 GCA_037446305.1 Candidatus Rokuibacteriota bacterium | reverse complement strand
CTCCGAGCCGGCCCGGGCCGCCCGCGGGCCGGGCGCCCGTCGCCCCTCGGCGCCGTCCCGTCCGAGCCGGGGCAGGGTGATGCGGCACTCCTCGATGACGGTGCCGGCGATCTCGGCCTCGGCCAGCAGGGTCCAGGTGCCGTCCTCGTTCTCGTGCTGATCGATGATGCGTCGGATGATCAGGTCCATGTCGCCACCGGCCGAGAGTGCGTCCCGCTCCCTGGGAGCCGGGCGATGCCCGGCTCCGGCCACGCTGGAGATCCGGGGACGTGCGGGTCCCGGGCTAGTGAGGCTGCTCCAGCACCTTCTCGAACAGGCTCCGGCTGCCCGGCGGCATGTCCAGCAGCTCGCAGCCGCCCACGTAGCGTCCGCTCCCGTCGTCCTGCCGCAGCCAGGCCAGGCGGGCGATGGCCTCGATCGCCCGCGGCCCGCCGGCGGGATGCAGGGTCACCCACAGCAGCTCGGGCGCCTCGTTGACCAGCTCCTCGGAGACGAAGCCCATGCCGGTCCGCGAGATGTCCCGGAGCGGCCCGCGGAAGAGCACCGCGCCGTCCGGCCGCTCCAGCTCCACCGTGATGTCGGCGCGCGGGGTCCGGGTGGCCCGCCGGCGGTCGCCGTTGGCCGCCGCCACGGCCGCCCCCACCGGCTCCGGGGCATCTGCCGGCTCGAGCTCCGGCTCCGGATCCGGCTCCGGGGCCGTCCCGTTGGTCTCCCCCGGGTGCAGGCGCTCCAGCGCCTCCAGCCGGCGGCAGGCCGCCTCGGCGCGCTCGTTGCTCTCGGCCAGCCGCTCGGTCAGGTCCGCCGCCTGCCGCAGCAGCTCCTCGCAGGCGGCCCGCGATTCCTCCAGGTGCCGCAGGGCCTCGGCCCGGTCGCGCTCGGCCGCCTCCAGCCGACTCACGAGCTCCTCGTGCGCCTCGCCCCGCGTGCGCAGCTCTTCCTCGAGGCGGGCGATGGTGGCGCGGGCCTCGCCCAGGAACCACTCGCTCTGTTCCCAGTGGTGTCGCGCTTGCTCGGCCGCCTGGCGCCACTGCTCGACCTGGTCACTGAGCTGTCGCGCGACCTCGGGCAGGTCCACCTTCACGGTCAGCAGGTTCCCTTCGATCTCCACCTGGAACGTGGTCATGCGGGCGCCTCCTGTCCTGTCGGCGATCGTGATCCCCCGGGACGCGACCGGACCCGAGACGGCGGCACGACGCAACGGGGACGGGCGAGCGGCTGGCGGGGGCGAACGACAGCGGGAGGGACCTGCAGGCTGACTCGGCCCGAAGCGCGCGGCGGTCCGATCGCTCCTCCCTCCGCAGACGGCGTCTCGATCCGCCTAGAGGGTAGGGCGGAGGCGGCGGCCCGCCAAAGCTTTTTCCACCCGGCTCATCCCCCGGGAACCGGCGGACCGGCGGCTCGGCCCCTTCCTTTCCGGTCCGCGCTTCTCGGATGCGCGTCGACCGGGCCGGGCTGACCGGCCCTACGGCCTGTCAGCCGCCAGGCGCGCGAACTCCCGCTTCATCGCGTTGACACGAGCCAGGTAGCGCCCGACGTGATGGTCGCCGCACTGCTGGCCGGCCGCCGGCCGGAACCCGCGCCGCGCGTACTCCTCGCCGGCGGCGGCGCCGC
>JBBIIW010000667.1:0-1628 GCA_037446305.1 Candidatus Rokuibacteriota bacterium | reverse complement strand
GGGCTCACTCGCGAAGAGGCTCCTTTCGTGGTGTGACGTGGACGGTCCCCAACCTCCCTCTACCACGTTTGGAGCCTTTTTCATGCGCGAATCCGTGGCTTCACGCGCTCAACCTGGTCGATGTCCTCCCTCGACCCCTGCGAAATCGAGGCTCAGTTGAACCAGCCCTCCTGCAGCAGCCGGCGGCGGGTGTCCAGCGCGTCCTCCAGCGTCGCCCGGGCCGTGGGCCACACCGCGCGGTCCCAGCTCGTGCTGGCGATCGTGCGGATAAGCAGCGCGCAGCGCAGCCAGGGCATCTGCCAGGGCTGGATGGGATCGGCCCTGACCTCGACGGGCCGGCGGACCACGGCCCAGCCCGTCACGCGCAGCTCGAGGTCGACGTCGTTCTGCCGCCGGTTGCGACGCCGGCGCTCCCGCAGGACGTCCCGGTGCACCGTCCGGCGCTCGCGCCGGCGCCGGTCCACGATGATCTCGATCTCCTGCGAGGCGCCGAGCTCCTGGCGGATGACCTCGATGAGCATGGTCCGGTGGGGCGCGACGATGACGAGCATGGCCGGGCCTCGGGCCATCACGGCGACCCTAGAGTGGCCACCGCGGCGCGGGAGGTGGCGCCGGCGCCGAGCGCGTCATTGGAGCCCGGAGGATAGGAGGCCGCCCCGAGGCCGTCAATAGAGCGGAGGTACCGGTCCGGCGCGCTTCTTGCTGTCCCCCGGGGCGACGTGGACGCGGCGGTGGAGGGGGCGGAGAGTCAGCCGGTGGCGGAGGCCCTGCGCTTCCACGAGGCGTTCCACGAGGAGCTGTGCGAGGTTCGGCTGCGCCGCCGGCTCCACTACCTACCGGCCGAGGCCGAGCGGGATCCGCGCCAGACCCTGGTCGGTCTGGCACTGTCCGGCGGCGGCATCCGGAGCGCGACATTCTGCCTGGGCCTGCTCCAAGGCTTCGCCGACCGGGGCTTCCTGCGGGTCTTCGACTACCTCTCGACCGTCTCCGGGGGCGGCTTCGCCGGCGCCTGGTGGACGGCGTGCCTGTCGCGGCACCTGGGCGGCGAGCCCCAGCGCCTGTTCCCCCCGGCGGAGCAGATCGAGCCCGGGCGGGAGGAGGATTACCGGCGGCGCCGGCCGGAAGCGGCCCTGGCGGCCGGCCGCGACCCCATCCATCACCTCCGGCTGTTCTCGAACTACCTGACCCCGCGCAAGGGGCTGCTGAGCGCCGACACCTGGCGGGCCGTCGCCGTCGTCAGCCGCAACCTGCTCCTCACGTGGCTGATCCTGCTGCCGGTCCTGTTCGGGGCCGTGCTGCTGGCGCAGCTCTACTTCGTGGTCCAGCCGTTCGCGCCGGATGTCGCCGCCGCGTTCAGCACCCGCGCGACCGCCGGTGGCGCGGCCCTGGCCGCGCGGGCGGCCGTCGCCGCGCGCCCCGTGCTGGTCCTGCTCCTCGCGGTGGCCTTCGTCACGGCCCTCTGGATGCGCTACAACAACGCCGGCACGCCCGCCACCCACGCCGCCGGCACCATCACCTTCGTCATCATCGTCGCCGCCCTCGCCGCGCTGGCCGGGTCGCCGGGCGGCTCCGGGTGGAGCCGGGCCGACCTGCTGCTGGTGGCGGCGACGCTCGGCGCCGGCGCCTGG
>JBBIIW010000666.1:0-1635 GCA_037446305.1 Candidatus Rokuibacteriota bacterium | reverse complement strand
ACCGCCGGCCGCCGTCGTGCGGGCCGGCGCCGGGCGGGTCGCCATCACCCATCAGGCTGCGGACGACGGCGGCGAGCAGGATCAGGACGCCGGGGCCCAGCACGGCCAGGGCGAACGCGGTCAGCGCGCCCCAGACCGTCACCGTCGCCGCCCCACCAGCGCGCCGGCCAGATAGCCGAGCGCCGACAGCGGCACGGCCGCGAACAGGGCGTACTCGCGCAGGACGTCGTGGCCGTACAGCCGCAGGCGGCGGGTCTCCAGCCCGGCGTCGGGCGTGCCCCACACGTGCATGACGGCGAAGAAGACGATGACGGCCAGCAGCCCGCTCCAGGCCGAGAGGGTGCCGGCCAGCGGCGTCCGCCGGCCGGGCAGGAACAGCGCCGCCAGCACCGGCACCAGCAGGGTCGCGGTGAGGATGGTGGCCATGAAGTTCCACGCTTCCTTGATCCGCTCGAAGTAGAGCCCGATCGCCACGCAGACCGCGGCCGACAGGACGAGCGAGAGACGGGTGGCCCGGATGAGCTGCCGGTCGCTCATGGCCGGGTTCACCAGCGGCCGGTAGAGGT
This sequence comes from Candidatus Rokuibacteriota bacterium, assembly GCA_037446305.1. Classification (GTDB taxonomy): domain Bacteria; phylum Methylomirabilota; class Methylomirabilia; order Rokubacteriales; family CSP1-6; genus JBBIIW01. The sequence continues at coordinate 1,069 of JBBIIW010000666.1, read as the reverse complement.
CGTACACCAGGTTGCCGCCGGCCAGGAGCAGGTAGGAGTCGACGGTGGACATGGCGGTGGCCAGGATCCCGCCCAGGAAGAAGCCCGACACCCCCACCGGGAGGTAGAGCGACACCGTCCGCAGCAGGATCTGGTCGCGCGGCGTGTCGGCAGGCAGGACCCCGGTGGCCATCAGCGCCGCCCCGGCCATGCCCACCGCCGTGGTGGCCCAGTCGTAGGCCGCCCAGAACACGATGCCCCACAGGAAGGCCCGCCGCACGGCGCGGTGGTCGCGGGCGGCGAAGACGCGCTGGTAGAACAGGGGCTCCACCAGGACACTGGCCGCGGTCAGGGCGTAGGCCGCGGTGTAGAGCGGCGGCGCGTTGCCCAGCGGGGCGAACAGGTGGTGGCCGGCGGTTTCCCGGATGCCCTCGAACCCGCCCACGGCGCCCAGGGCGAAGGGCATCGCCACGGCCAGCGACAGGGCCATGAGGACGAACTGGGCGGTGTCGGTGAGGGCGTCGGCCCAGAAGCCCCCCATGGCCACGTAGGCGACGGACAGGGCGCTGCCGAGCGCGGCGGCCAGCCAGAGGTCGAGGCCGAAGAGCACCTGCCCCACGGTGGCCAGGCCCATGATGGCCAGGATCGGCAGGGCGTAGAAGAACGAGGCGATCGCGCCGGCCACCTGCGCGCCCCGGCCGTACTTCACGGCCAGGAGGTCGGGGATGGAGAGCAGCTGCTGGTCCTTCAGGCGCCGGGCGATCAGCAGCGCCGCCACCAGGAGGGCCAGCGTGTACGGGCGCCCGTACGTGAACCAGACGACGACGCCCTCCCGCGCCGCGTCCCCGGAATCGCCGAAGAGGGCGTCCAGGCCGTAGTAGGAGGAGACGAGGCTGCAGATCAGGATCGGCGCCGAGAGCGCGCGCCCGGCCACGAAGAAGTCGGCGAACGCCCGGATCCGGCCGGCCACCCGGTACCCGATGACCAGCATGGCCGCCAGGTAGGCGAGGATGATCGTCAGGTCGGCGGCGTGGACCGTCATCGGGCCTGTCCCCGGCGGCGCCCGTCGCGCGACGCGGCGCCCGGGCTA
>JBBIIW010000665.1:0-1639 GCA_037446305.1 Candidatus Rokuibacteriota bacterium | reverse complement strand
GAGGCCGCGGCTCAGGCCGCCCGCTGGCCCGGCTGCTTCGCCCCCGGCTGGCCCCGCCGGCCGGCCGCGTGCTCGATCACGGCGTTGACCTCCGCGCCCAGCAGGAGCACCACGCCGGTGATGTAGAGCCACAGCAGCAGCAGGATGACGGCGCCGATCGAGCCGTAGGTGGCGTTGTAGTTGCCGAAGTGCGTCACGTAGAGCCGCAGGGCGACGGAGGCCACGACCCACAGCACCACCGCCACCAGCGAGCCGGGTGTGATCCACCGCCAGCGCTGCTCGACCGCCGGCGCCAGGTAGTACACGAGGGCCGTCCCCAGCACGACCAGGAGCACGGCCACCGGGATGCCGACGATGTTCCAGAGCGCCGTGAACAGGCCGCCGAACCCCAGCCAGTTCCCCAGCGCCTCGCCCAGCTGCGGGCCGAACACCATGAAGGCCAGGGCGGCGGTCAGGAAGAGGGCGAAGCCCACCGTCAGGGCCAGCGCCACCAGCCGCTGCTGCCACCACGGGCGGGGGTCCTCCACGTCGTAGGCCACGTTGAGCGCCTGCATGACCGACACCATGCCGCTGGAGGCCGACCACAGCGCGACCAGGGCGCCCACCGACAGCAGGCCCCCGCGCCGGTTGGTCAGCACCTCCCCCAGGGTCTTCTCGAGCATCGCCGCCGACTGCGGGGGCAGCACCTGCCGGGCGTAGCCCATCAGCGTCTCCATGAGGTTGCCGAGCGGCAGGTAGCCGAGGAGGGCGGTGAAGAAGAGCATGGCGGGGAACAGCGAGAACAGGAAGTAGTAGGAGAGCGCCGCGGCGTGGGTGGTGACGCGGTCCTCCGACATCTCGCCCCACACCCGGCGGCCCAGCTCGATCACCGAGAGTCCACCCAGCTTCCACGGGGAGGCGTCGCTGGCCATCGCTGCATGGTACTGCAGCCCCGGTGCCAGGGGGGCCGGGACCGCGAGGGCGGCGGACGGGGGCCGCCCGACCGCCTTGCCGCGCGGCCCGGACGGCGGGACAATCGGGGCCGTGAGCCCCAAGCAGGAGCTGCTGACCCGGGCGGCGCGCGAGTACACCGCCCTGCACGAGGCGCTGCAGGGTCTCAACGAGGCGCAGATGAGCGAGGTCTGGCTGGGCGGCTGGAGCGTCCGGGAGATCGTCGCCCACCTCAGCGGCTGGCACCGGGAGATGGCCCCGGCGCTGGAGCGCCTGGCCCGGGGCGAGAAGCCGATCCCCGAGGGCGTGTCCTACCAGGATGTGGACGCCTGGAACGCGCGGTTCGCCGCCACCGCCCGCGGGGTGCCGGCGGCCGAGCTGCTCCTGGACCTCGACAAGTCGCACCAGGAGTTCCTGCAGGCGGCCGACCGGGTGCCGGAGGAGCGCTTTCAGCCGGACCGGACGGCCTGGAAGCTGGTGGACCTGAACTCCGCCCACCACTACCACGAGCACGCCGAGCAGATCCGCGCCTGGCGCCGCCAGCGCGGGTATTGATTGACTTGGGGGGCTCCGGGCGCCCCCCAAACCCCCCAGCGCGGCCGCCCCGGCCAAGCCGTGGCGTCCGCGAGCGTCGTGAACGCGCCCAGGGGCTCCGGGCGCCCCCCAAACCCCCCAGCGCGGCCGCCCCGGCCAAGCCGTGGCGTCCGCG
>JBBIIW010000664.1:0-1640 GCA_037446305.1 Candidatus Rokuibacteriota bacterium | reverse complement strand
CAAGGCCACCGTGGTCGAGCGGCTGTTCAAGGTGCAGGTCGTGCGGGAGGCCCCCATGGCCATGCCGGCCGTCACCGCCTGGGCGGACACCCAGGAGCGCCGGGGCGAGCTGCCGGGGCTGCCGGGCGAACCGGCCCGGGCCGCCGCGGTGGCGACGGCGCCCCGGCCGGCGCCGCGCACGGTGACCGGCGACAAGGTCGGCCGCAACGATCCCTGTCCCTGCGGCTCCGGCAAGAAGTACAAGAAGTGCTGCTACCTGAAGCAGGGAGCCTGAGCGCCTCCCGGCGCGAGATGTAGCGTTCCCGGGCTTCCGGGCCCCCCACGCCTGGTGGCGATTTCCTTGGTCGCCGGCGGGGGGCCGTGCTAAGAAGCCTCATGCGGCTCGAGTCCGTAACCCTGCACGGCTTCAAGTCCTTCGCCGAGCGTACCGAGGTCAGGGTGCTGCCCGGCATCACCTGCATCGTGGGGCCGAACGGCGCCGGCAAGAGCAACATCGCCGAGGCCGTGCGCTGGGCCCTGGGGGAGCAGAGCGCCAAGACCCTGCGCGGCCAGCGGATGGAAGACGTCATCTTCCACGGCTCGGCCTCCCGCAAGGCGGTGGGCATGGCCGAGGTGGAGCTGACGTTCTCCAACGACGGCACGCTGGCCGTGCCGTGGAGCGAGATCGCGGTGGCCCGCCGCCTGTACCGGACGGGGGAGAGCGAGTACCTCCTGAACCGCCAGCCGGCGCGGCTGCGCGACATCCTGGACCTCTTCGCCGGCACCGGCGCCAACCCGCGCGCGTACTCCATCATGGATCAGGACAAGCTGAACCATGTCCTGACCGCCAAGCCCCACGAGCGGCGCATCTTCATCGAGGAAGCCGCCGGCATCGCGCGCTACAAGCAGCAGCGCCACGAGACCCAGGGCAAGCTGGACGCGGCCCGCCAGAACCTGCTTCGGGTCAAGGACGTGATGGACGAGGTCCGCCGCCAGCTCGGCTCGCTCGAGCGGCAGGCCCGGCGGGCCCAGCAGTACAAGGCGCTCGAGCAGGAGCGGCGCCAGGCCGCGCTGCAGGTGGCGGCGGCCGACCTGGCCGTGCTGGAGTCGGAGCTGGCCCACCTCGAGGCCGAGGTGGCCGAGCGGCGGGCGCGCGAGAGCGGCCTGCGGGCGGAGGCCAGCCGGCTGGCCGGCCGCCAGGCGACGCAGCGCCAGGCCCTGCAGGAGAGCGATCACCGGCTGTCCGACCTCCGGCAGAGCGTGCAGAAGGTCCAGGCCGAGCTGGAGCGCTTGCTGGAGCGCCGCGAGCAGATGGGCGTACAGCTCCGGGAGGCCGTCGAGGAGGGGGCGCGGCTCGGCGAGGAGATCCGGGTCACCGAGGAGCGGCTGGCCGCGCTCAGCGGCGAGCGGGAGGCCACGCGGGCGGCCCTGGCCGACGCCGAGCGGCAGGCGGGCGAGCGCGGCGCCGCGGCGGCCGGGCTGGAGGAGGCGGTGGGACGCCACCGCGCCGGGCTGGCCGAGGAGCGCGAGCGCCTGGAGGCGCTGCGGCTGGAGCAGATCCGGGTGGCCGGTGAGCGCACGGACCTGATGCGGTCGGCGGGCGAGCTGCGCGAGCGCGAGAGCCAGCTCTCGCGCCGGGCCGAGCGGCTGGCGACCGAGCT
>JBBIIW010000663.1:0-1643 GCA_037446305.1 Candidatus Rokuibacteriota bacterium | reverse complement strand
AGTTCCCCGACCGAACGAGCCAGATCTCGACCTCCTCTCGCAGGACGGCCAAGCGGTACCAAGTCGAGGCTCGCACGCCCGAGACCCACGCCCTGAGGAGGTAGCAACTAGCGTGTCCGGACTCGGAAAGGTGTTGACACGTTCGCCGTCCCAGAGGTGGTCATGAGTTTAGCTGGCGACCGTGGCCGCGCCCCAGAAGATCTCCGCCGGCACCCGCCCGCGCAGGCGGTAGCCCTGGTGAGGGCGCTGCTCGTTGTAGAACTTCATGAAGCCGTCGAGCGTGCGCTGCATCGCCGCCCGGCTCGTGAAGTACTGGCGCCGGAATTCGATGCGCCAGTGCTCGTGCAGGATCGTCCCCTGCAGGCGTTCCACGAAGCCGTTGGTCCAAGCGTGCCTGGGCTTCGTTCGGGTGTGCCGAATGCCCAGCGTCTGGCAGCCTTCGGCGAAGGCCCCCTTGAACTCGGAGCCCCCGTCGGTGAGCACCCGCTGCAGGGGCCAGCCGGCCCGCCGGTAGAGCGGGACCAAGATTCCGCGAAGGAAGGCCGCCGCGGCCTCGGCCGAGAGGGTTGGCAGCAGCCAGGCCACCCCGTAGGAGCAGGCCGCATCGCAGGCCGTGATCTGCCACACCTTGCCGACGCCCTTGAGCTTGCCGATGTAGAAGGTGTCGAGGCTGACCAACTCCCCCGGCTGCTCGGCGTGCACGTGCCGGCTGTGGCTGCGGGCGCGGGCCAGGCGCCGGCGCGTTCGCTCCGTCAGCAGCCCGCAGGTGGTGGCCGCTCGCCGCTCGAGGAGGGCCAGGCGGTCGCGCCGGCACCCCAAGCCCCAGCGCCGCAAGATCCGCTGCACCGTACTCGGCGCGAGGCGGAGCTGGCGCTCGCGGGCCAGCTGGGCGGCCAGCCGGCCACAGCCCCACGTCGGCCAGGCCAGGGCCACCGCCAGGACCAGCCGCTCGGCGTGCCGAGGAACCTGCGGCGGGCGCCCCGGCCGGGCGCGCTGCCGCCGCGGGTGCAGGCCGTCGACGCCGTAGCGCTCCAGCCGCTGCTGCCAGCGGTAGAACAGCGTCCGCGAGATCCCGGCCTCCCGGCAGGCGGCGCTCACACTGCCGAGCTCCGCCGCCCGTTGGATGACATGCCGGCGCCAGGTGAGTATGCTGTCGTCCAGGGTCATCGGTCCGTCCTCCCCACAGTGAGTTCTTGGCCGAACTTCCACTCTGGGAAGGATAGGGCAGATGGCCCTCTTCTCTTGCTGTCGCAGGTGTCAACAGACACGAGATTCATGGCCGCCTAGCCTACGGCGAGAGCGGCGAGGCGCGCAACCCGCGCGCGGAGCCCCTCGGGGAGGCGTATCGTGGTCTCGGGACCCAGCGGCCGCCGCCGCCCGGCGGCGGCATGAGGAGTGAGGTATGGAGGCAGAGATCGGGGCTGCGGCCGGCCGGATCCGGCACCGGCTGGCCGAGAAGGGTGAGACGACCGTGGCCAGGCTGAAACAGGACCTCGAGCTTCCCGAACCTGTCCTGCTCATGGCCCTGGGCTGGCTGGCCCGGGAGGGGAAGATCGATCTGAGTCGTGATCGGCGCGTGCTGAAGATCGCCCTGCGACCGGGCCCGGCCGGGTAGGCCGGCGCGGCGGGCCCGCCCCGGCCCG
>JBBIIW010000662.1:0-1651 GCA_037446305.1 Candidatus Rokuibacteriota bacterium | reverse complement strand
GACCGCCTGCGCGGCCAGCAGGCTGCGGACGGCCGCGGCGTCCGGCCCGCCGGGAGCCACGATCACCCGCAGCCGGGCCCCGACCCGGACCACCTCCTCGACCGCCGGCACCTCCACCAGGACGTCGGCGGCCTCCCGCAGCGGCACGGCCTCGACCTCGATCACCGCGCGGTCGAACGCGTCGCGCTTGATCCGGTCCGGGCTGCCGGCCGCGATGAGCCGCCCCTGGTAGATGAACCCCAGGCGATCGCACAGCTCGGCCTCGTCCATGTAGTGGGTGGTGACCATGATCGTGGTGCCCTCGTCGGCCAGCCGCCGGATCAGCGCCCAGAAGGTCCGCCGCGACACCGGGTCCACGCCGGCGGTCGGCTCGTCCAGGAAGACCAGACGCGGGCGGTGCACGAGCGCGCACACCAGGGCCAGCCGCTGCCGGTAGCCGCCCGAGAGGTGCCCGGCCAGCTGGCGCTCGCGGCCGCCGAGGTCCGCCAGCCGCACCATCTGCTCGATGCGCCGCCTCCGCTCGGCGCCGCCGACCATGTAGACCCGCGCGTAGAAGGTGAGGTTCTCCTCGACGGTCAGGTCGTCGTAGAGCGAGAAGCGCTGGGACATGTAGCCGATGGCGGCCTTGACCCGCTCGGGATCGCGGCGCAGGTCGATCCCGAGCACCCGCCCCTCCCCCGCGGTGGGCTCGATGAGGCCGGTCAGCATGCGGAGCGTCGTGGACTTGCCCGCCCCGTTGGGGCCCAGGAAGCCGTACAGCTCGCCGGCGCGGACCTCGAGGTCCAGGTGGTCCACGGCCAGCACGGCGCCGAAGCGCTTGGTGAGGCCGCGGGTGACGATGGCCAGGTCGCTCACGGCCGGATCTCGGCGTCGGCCGGCAGGCCGGGCTTGAGCACGCCCTCCGGGTTGCGCACGGCGATCTTCACCCGGAAGACCAGGTTGACCCGCTCCTTCTTCGTCTGGACGTTCCGCGGGGTGTACTCCGCCTCGGAGGCGATCTCGCTGATGACGCCCTCGAAGCCGCGGCCCGGGAAGGCGTCCACCGTGATCGTGGCCGCCTGGCCGACCCGGATCCGCGCCACGTCCGCGGAGGGCACGTAGGCCCGGAGCCACATGTCGCCGGGATCGACGAGCGTGACGAGCGACTGGCCGGGATTCACGGTCTCGCCCGGCTCCACGTTCTTCCGCAGGACGACGCCCGTGATGGGCGAGGTCAGCCGCGTCTCGGCCAGCCGGCTCCGGGCGAGGGTCAGGGCGGCCCGGGCCTCGGCGACCCGGGCCCTTGCGGCCTCGACCTCCTGGGGGCGAGGGCCGGCCTCGAGCAGGGCCAGGCGCTCCTGCGCGGCCCGCAGCTCGGCCCGGGCGGCCTCGACCTCCTCCCGGCGAGGGCCGGCCTCGAGCAGGGCCAGGCGCTGCCGGGCCGCCGTCTCGTTGGCGAGCGCGACCTCGTGGTTCTGCTGGGCCCGGTCCACTTCCTGGGCGGCGATGAGCTCGCGCGCGTACAGCTGCCGCGCCCGGGCCAGCTCGCGCTCGGCCAAGACCCGGGTCGCGCGGGCGTTGTCCAGGCTGGCGCGGGCCTGGGCGATCTCCTCGGGGCGGGTGCCGGCCAGCAGCTCGTCGAGCCGCGCCCGGGCGCGGGCCACGCCGGCCT
>JBBIIW010000661.1:0-1660 GCA_037446305.1 Candidatus Rokuibacteriota bacterium | reverse complement strand
GGACCGGCCGCCGGCCAGGGCGCCCAGGACCATGGCGCCGAGCGCGGCCAGCAGCGCGATCAGGCCGCCGCGCGAGCCGCTCACGAGCGCGGCGCCGCCCATGACCAGGACCAGGAAGAGGATGAAGCCGCGGGGGCTCTCCTCCCGCGAGTTCCATTCCCGCAGCCGGTCGCGCCACGTGCGGTGCCAGCGGGGCCGCCGGCGCCGCTGGGCGGGCTGGCTGCTGAACGCCAGGGCCAGGGCCAGGGGCACCACGGTCACCATGAGCCCGGCGAAGTGGGCGCGGTTGACGAAGGGGCCGAAGGCCGAGCCGAGGGCCTCGGGGCCCACCCAGTAGATGTGGCCGTTCCAGGCGGAACGCTGCACGATGCCGAAGACGGCCAGCAGGGTGCCCATGCCGATCATGGTCCAGAGAGCACGCCGGGCCTGGGCCGGGGTGCGGTACACGTTCCAGCAGATCAGGAAGAAGCCTGCGACCGTGAGGAATTTGAGCGCCATGCGCCGGCTGGCGTGCGGGTCCACGGACCAGCCGGGCACGGCGGCCTGGAGCGCGACCAGCCCCAGCAGGGGCAGCGCCGGCAGCCAGCCGGGCGGCAGCTCCACCCGCAGCTCCCAGTCCCGCAGCACGGTGCCGGCGACGTGCGTCAGCGCCATGCCCAGGACGACCAGGCCGGCGACAGCCTCCGACCAGGGCTCGGCGGTGCCGAAGGCCAGCGGGGTGAAGACCAGGAGGAACAGCGCGCCGCCCTCGATGACGCGGTCGCTCCACGACGCGGTCATCGCAGGGCCACCTCGTCCACCCACACCTTGCCGCCCAGGTTGCCCTCGGGCCGGGCGGCCGGCTCGCGGCGCAGGCGCAGGACGACCAGGCTGACGCCCCGGGGGATGCGGACGGTGGCCTCCAGCGGGATCCAGTCGGTGGTGCCGGCCACGGCCGGCGTCTCGCCCAGGACCTCCCCGCTGTCCGGCAGGACGACCTGCAGCTTCAGCCCCGAGGCGGTGACGAACTCGGAGGCCCGGGCGCGCGCCTGCAGCCGGTACTCGCGTTCCGGCTCGACGCCCACCATCTGCCAGACGCCGGCGAAGTCGAGTCCCGGGAACGAGTTGAAGGCCAGGCGCAGGGAGTGGGGGCCGCCGGCGGCGATGAAGCGGTCGAGCATGATGTCCACGCCCCAGGTCTGGCTCACCCGCCAGTCCAGCCCCCAGCCCAGCAGCCGGTCGTTGTCGAAGCCGCCGTTGAAGACGGCGTTGCCGGCGCCGCTGGAGCCGAAGCGCACCAGCGAGGCCCAGACGCGCCGCGCCCGCGCGCCGTCGCGCTCGGCCAGCAGGAGGTTCAGGTACTGGCGCCCCAGGTCCTCGGGGATGGCCGGCTGCAGCGTGCTGAGCCGGCGCCAGGCCACGTCGGCCAGCTCCAGGTCCTGGTTGCCCACCGCCGCCGCCAGCACCGGCGTGAGTCGCTCGGGCTCGGCCGGCAGCAGCCGGGCAGGGTCGTCCCGGGGCCCGAGCAGCAGCCGGGCGAGCTGGAAGGCCGCCTCGCGCTGCCAGGCGTCCACGGCCAGCACGTAGCGGAAGTGCTCCAGGGCCTGGTCGCGGTCGCCCCACCGGAAGGCCAGCAGCGCCGCTTCCCAGCGCAGCGTGACGCTGTGCGGGTCGAGCGCCA
>JBBIIW010000660.1:0-1662 GCA_037446305.1 Candidatus Rokuibacteriota bacterium | reverse complement strand
CGACGGCCCAGCGGCTGCCGCCGCAGCCGCCGGCGCCCAGCGCCCCGGCGACGAAGTTCAGCGCGAAGGTCAGCAGGGCGAGCGCCGCGAGGATCGCCAGCCGGCCGACGCCCACGATCGTGAAGTCGGTCGCGATGGCCCACAGGAGGGCGCCGGCCAGGATGAAGAGCGGGCCGGGGACCCACGGGATCAGCGAGCCGGCCACGCCGGCCACGAACAGCACGCCGGTCGCGATGCCGACGACCACGCTGGTGTCCATGCCCCAGGGTAGCTTGCCGCGGCTCCGGAGGGGGGCTATGCTGCCCGCCCGTGGACCCCGTCGACCGGCACTACGGCCGTCCGGACTTCACCACCGCCATCCTCGACGCGCTGCGAGCCGACGGCCGGGACCCCGACCGGCTCGACCCCGAGGCCCTGGCGGCCTTCGAGCACTTTCACATCCGCGGTCAGGACGCCACGCTGGACCTGGCCCGCCTCGCGGGCATCGAGGCCGGTGCGCGGGTGCTCGACGCCGGCGGCGGCTTCGGCGGTCCCGCCCGCCTGCTGGCCCGCCAGACCGGCTGTCACGTCACCGTGCTGGACATCACGGAGGCGTACGTGGCGGCGGGCAGCGAGCTGACGCGCCGGGCCGGCCTCGGTGACCGCGTCCTGTTCCGGCACGGGAGCGCCCTGGAGATTCCCTTCGGCGAGGGCGCCTTCGACATCGCCTGGACCCAGCACTCCTCCATGAACATCCGCGACAAGGAGCGGCTCTACCGCGAGCTGCACCGGGTCGTGCGGCCGGGCGGGCGACTGGCCATCCACGAGATCACGGCGGGCCCGAACCAGCCCGTGCACTTCCCGGTGCCCTGGGCCCGGGAGCCGTCGATCAGCTTCCTGCGGCCGCCGGCCGAAGTGAGGCGCGTCATCGCCGAGGCCGGCTTCGAGGAGCGTCACTGGCGCGACGAGACGGCGCCGGCGCGCGACTGGTTCCAGCGGCGCCTGGCCTCTCCCCCGCCGCCGGCCCGGCTCAACTGGTCGCTCCTGCTCGGCCCGGACCTGCCGGCCATGCTGCAGAACGTGCTGCGCAATCTGCAGGAGGACCGGATCGCCGTCGTGATGGGAGTCTGGGACCGGCGCTGACCCTACTCCACCACGAAGGGGATCGTGACGGTGCCGATCTCCTCGCCGGTGCGGTCATTCACCAGCCGGGCCGTGAACGTCAGCGGCGACATCGCGCGCGTGACCCGGTCGAAGTAGACGAACCCCGTCACCCGGGCGCCGGGCTCGACGACCCGCTCGGGCAGCGCCATCTGCACCATGTCGCCCGTCGGCAGCCGCACCCGGGCGAAGCGGGGGTAGTCGAACCAGAACGGGTCGTACCAGAAGGGGTCGTACCAGAACGGGTGGCGCCAGGACGGGCCGTACCAGAAGAGGGGCGGGCCCGCGAACGCGTAGCCCGGCACGGCCTCCGCCGCCACGCCCTCGACCTCGTACGGCCCCCGTCCCGGCAGCACCCGCCCGTCCGCGGCGCGAAGCGAGAACTGCTCGTAGCGGAGCCGGACCGGGACGGTGCCCGCGTTCTCCACGCTGACCAGGATGGGGGTCACCACGTCCCCCAGGGCGGCCGGGCGGCCGCGCCAGGCGCCGGCTCGCGCCGAGACCCGGACGCCGCCGGCCTCG
>JBBIIW010000659.1:0-1663 GCA_037446305.1 Candidatus Rokuibacteriota bacterium | reverse complement strand
CCGGCACCCTGGGCCTGCTGGCCGTGCAGGTGCTGGGCGCCCGGGGGCTGCGGGTGCTGGTCGCCGGCCGCAGCGACCGGCGCTTCGCGCTGGCCCGGCGGCTGGGGGCCGCGGAGACGGCGACGATCTCGGCCGGGCCGCTGGAGGAGCTGGCGCAGCGCTTCTCCGGCCGCGAGGGCGTGGACCTGGTCATCGAGACGGCGGGCACCGCGGAGGCGGTGATGCACGCCCTGGCGCTGGTGCGCCCCGGGGGGCGCGTGGTCCTCACCGGCCTGCCCCACGAGCCCACCCCGGTGGCCTTCTTCTCGGTGGTGCGCCGGGAGGTGACGATCACCGGCTCGATGATCTACCAGGACGAGTTCGGCGAGGCGCTGCGACTGCTGGCCGAGGGCCGGGTGCGCGGCAGCCTGCTCGTGACGCACCGCTTCGATCTCGACGCCATCGGTGCGGCCTTCGCCGCGCACGAGGATCCCCGCTCCATCAAGGTGGCGATCACGCCAGCGAGGTCGGCCTGAGATGCCCTACGCGATCGTCAACAGGATCCGCATGCACTACGAGGTGAGCGGGCAGGGGGACCCCGTCCTGCTGATCAGCGGCCTCAGCGCCCCGGCCGTGAACTGGGCCCTGCAGGTCAAGGGCCTGGCCCCCCACTTCCAGGTCCTCACCGTCGACAACCGCGGCGTGGGCGAGACGGACCTGCCGCCGGAGACGGTGTACACCACCCCCCAGATGGCGGACGATGCGGCGGGGCTGCTCCGGGCCCTCAAGATCTCCCGCGCGCACGTGATCGGCCACTCGATGGGCGGCACCATCGCCCAGGAGCTGGCGCTGCGCCACCCGGCCCTGGTGCGCTCGCTGGTCCTGGCCGCCACCTGGGTGGAGGCCGATGCGCGCTTCCTGCACGTCATCGAGTCATGGATGTCGCTGGCCTACCGCGTGCCGATCGAGGAGCGCCTGCGTTACGTCATGTACCCCTGGGTCTACAGCCCGGCCTTCCTGGCCCGGAAGGAGAACCTGGAGACCGTGTTCCAGCGGGCCATGGCCTACCCGCATCGCACGAAGCCGGAGGCCATCGAGCGGCAGGCCCGGGGCATCCTGCTCTGGAACGGCACCCGCCGGGCGCGGCTGGGAAGCATCAAGGCCCCGACCCTGGTCCTGGCCGGCAAGGACGACATCCTCACGCCGGTCGAGTTCTCGCGCGCGCTGGCCCGCCTGATCCGGCGGGCGCGCCTGACCATCCTGCCCGGTGGCCACGGGTTCTTCGTCGAGCAGGCGGACGTGTTCAACCGGACGGTGGTCCGGTTCCTCAAGAGCGTCAAGGCCAGGTGAGCGGGCGCCTGGCCGGCCGCACGGCCCTGGTGACCGGCGCCACCAAGGGCATCGGCCTCGGCATCGCCCGGGCCTTCGCCCGCGAAGGCGCCCGTGTCGCCGTGAACGCGCGCACGCCGGAGGACTGCCGGGCCGTCGCGGCCGAGCTGGGGCCGGCGGATTCGAACACGGCGCCGCCCTCCCGCACATACTCGACGATGTGCTGGAAATACTCGTCCGGCAGGATGCCGAGATGCTGGAACCGGTCGAAGATGATCAGATCGAATTCCCGGAGCTTGATGTCGAACAGCTCGTCGACCGGGAAGGCGATCAGCGCCAGCTCGTTGATCGGCGT
>JBBIIW010000658.1:0-1674 GCA_037446305.1 Candidatus Rokuibacteriota bacterium | reverse complement strand
CTCGTCACCGCCGGCCTGCTGGCGCTCAGCCTCGCCGGCTTCGTGCTCGCCGTGCGCCCGCCCCGGCTCGCCGTGCCCCTGACGCCGGAGCAGCTCGGGCTGCGCCCCGAGGCGGTGCGGATCCCGGCCGCCGACGGGGTGACGCTGGCCGGCTGGCTGCTGCCGCGTCCGGGCCGCCCCGGCGTCGTGCTGCTGCACGGCTATCCTGCCGACAAGCGCGACCTCCTGCCGCTGGCCGCGGCGCTCGCGCCCCATTTCACCGTCCTGCTCATGGACCTGCGCTTCTTCGGCGACAGCGGGGGGCGGGTGACGACGCTGGGCCACCGGGAGCGGGACGACCTGGCGCGCGCGGTGCGGTGGCTGGAGGCGCGCGGCGCCGCCCCGGTGGGCGTCTTCGGGCTGTCACTGGGCGGCGCCGTGGCCCTGCTGGCCGCCGCCGAGGAGCCGGGCATCCGGGCCGTGGCGGCGTACGCGCCCTTCGCTGACCTCCGGCTGCTGGCCCACGACGTCTACGGGTACCTCTGGCTGCTGCGCTACCCGCCGGTGGGGCTCATGCGGCTGTGGAGCCGGCTCTTCCTCGGGGCCGACATCACGCGCCCGGCCCCCGCCGAGGCCGCCGCCCGGCTGCAGGTCCCCGTCCTGCTGGTGGCGAGCCGGGCCGACGAGCAGATCGGCGCTCACCACGCCGAGCGCTTGCGCGCCATCCTCGCCGGCAATCCGGGCGCCGAATTCCACTTCCTCGACCGCGGGCGCCACGGCGACACCGGCCCCGGCTTCGAGCGGCGGCTCGTGGAGTTCTTCCGGGCCCACCTCCTCCCGGCCGGCGGCCCGTGACAGCGCGGCGACGTCAGCCCTGTCAACGTGACATGCGCGGCGGCGGGGCTGCCGGGCAAGTATCGGATTTCAGACGCCGGGCCGGGACGGCGACTCTGGCACGGGCGTTGCCAATCCTCGGCATGGGGCATCCGGATCGAGTGGGGAGGGCTGGATGAAGCCGGCGGTGAAGCTCGAGGACATCAAGGACCTGCAGGAGCTGGTGGCCGAGCACGCCGGCAGCCTCGAGCCGGGCCTGCAGATCCTCGACAACCGCGTCACCCTCGGCGGCGCCACCATCGATCTCCTCGCCCTCGACGCCTCCGGCGCCCTGACGCTGATCGCCCTGGGCTTCGTCGCCGACGACGAGCTGCTCCTGCGCGCCCTGGAGGCCTACTCCTGGTGCCTGGAGTTCCCCGACGGGGTCCGCCGCCTGTCCCCCAGGGTGAAGGTCGTCTCCGCGCAGGGACCGCGCGTGATCATCATCGCCGAGAAGCTGCCCGACGCCTTCCTGCGCAAGGCGCGCCACCTGCGCTTCGGCCGCCTGGACTTCTTCGAGTTCCACTTCGGCATACTCTTCCGCCCGCTCGAGAGCCAGCGGCAGGGCGACGCCGGGCCCCAGGCGCCGCCGGCCGCCGACCGCCTGCGCCGCGCCGAGGGTCCCGGGACGCTCAACGGCGCCGGCGCGTCCGTGATCGGGAACAACGCCCCCGACAACAACCAGATCGGCAGCAGGATGAGGTTCATGATCGCGTGGAATCCCTGCGTCGAATCCAGCCGCCAGGCCACGGCGAATCCCAACGCGGTCAGCGCGAACGACATCAGGAACACGATCAGCGCCACCAGCAGCAATTCCGTCGG
>JBBIIW010000657.1:0-1679 GCA_037446305.1 Candidatus Rokuibacteriota bacterium | reverse complement strand
TGCCCTTCTCGTACAGCACGAAGCGGCAGCGGTGGCTGAAGGGGCAGGTGGTGCCGGAATACAGTTGCATCATGGGGCGGGGATCCTGGTAAGCGGGCCGCGCGCGCGGGGGCCGCGGTGCCGGCTCCGCCGGGCTGAGCGGCTCAGGGCCGGCGGCCTGTCAGGCGCTCGATGAGGACCCGATCGGCGGGCGGGAAGGCGTACTCGCGCAGGCGCTCCGGCTCCACCCAGGCCATGGCCTGCTCCTCGCGCGGCTCGATGGCGCCGGCCTCCAGCCGGCACTCGTAGAACCGGATCACGACGGTCCGGTCGGGATACTCCCAGCGGACCGTCTCCACGAGGGGGCCCACGGTGAAGCGGGCCGACAGCTCCTCGGCCAGCTCGCGGCGGAGGCAGTCCTCGAGGGGCTCGTCCGGCTCGCGCTTGCCGCCGGGGAACTCCCAGAGCCCTTCCAGGTGCGAGCCGCGCCGGCGCTGCGTGATCAGGTAGCGCCCGGCCTCGTCCCGGATGAGCGCGGCGGCCACCTCCACCACCAGCATGGATGCGGGCGATCAGAGCCGGCCGCTCGACGGCGCCAGCGGGTAGCTTGCGCAGAAGCCGCGCATGGGGCAGGGAGCGCAGCGGGGCTTGCGGGCCGTGCACCAGGTGGCCCCGAAGTCCATCAGCGCCTGGTTGAACTCCCAGGCGCGGCCGCGCGGCAGCAGCGCCGCGGCCAGGTCCCAGAAGCGGCGCTCCCCGCGGGCGCGGCGCAGCCGGCGCGGCCCGAGGATGACACGGCCCAGCACCCGGCGGACGTTCGTGTCCAGGACGGCGGCGTCGCGGCCGTAGGCGAAGGCCAGGACCGCGCCCGCCGTGTAGCGGCCCACGCCGGGCAGGCGCCGCAGCCCCTCCAGCGTGTCGGGCAGGCGGCCGCCGTAGCGGGCCAGCGCCTCGCGGGCGATCGTGTGCAGCCGCACTGGGCGGATGTTGTAGCCGAGCGGGTACCAGAGCCGGCGCACCTCCTCGACGCGGGCGGCGGCCAGGTCGGCCAGGGTCGGGTAGCGGGCCAGGAACTGCTCGTACTTGGGCACGACGCGCTCGACCTGCGTCTGCTGCAGCATGATCTCGGAGACCAGCACCCGGTAGGGGTCGCGCGTGCGGCGCCAGGGCAGGTCGCGGGCGTGACGCGCGTACCAGGCGAGCAGGCGCCGCTGGAAGCGGCGGACCAGGCGGGGGTCGAGCCTCGGCACGGCGCGCAGTCTAGCACGCGCGCCCCGGTGGTCCCGCCGCGGCGGCGGTAGAATGGCCTGGTGATGCCGGCTCCGAGCCCCCAGGACATCGCCGCCCAGTACCGCGCCGCCCGCGAGCGCACCGGTCTCCTCGACCGGAGCGACCTCGGGGTGGTGGAGGTCACCGGCCGCGACCGCCAGGCGTTCCTGCACGCCATGCTGTCCAATGACATCAAGGCGCTGGCCCCCGGCCGGGGCTGTCGCGCCGCCTTCCTCGACGTCCACGGCAAGGTGCAGGTGCTGCTCCTCGTCTGGGCGCTGGAGGACCGCGTGCTGCTGATCACGCCGCCCGCCATGGCGGCCAAGACCGTGGAGGCGCTGGACCGGTACCTGATCTCCGAGAAGGCGGCGCTGCGCGACGCGGGCGAGGAGGTCGGCCTCCTGATGCTCGTCGGCCCGCACGCCCCGGCG
>JBBIIW010000656.1:0-1687 GCA_037446305.1 Candidatus Rokuibacteriota bacterium | reverse complement strand
GCAGTCGGTCTACGGCGCCGTCATCTCGAACGAGACCGCGGCCGATCCCGGCTTCCGGGAGGGCGTGGCGACGGGCAACGCCAAGATCCGCTACAGCTGCGAGGCGCTGAACAAGGTCCTCAGCATGAAGAAGCTCACCACCGTCACCAACTGGCAGGAGATCTCGCCATAGCCCCGAACGCTCCGGCGCGGGCCGCGCTCGGGCTGGCCGTGGCCGCCGGCCTGGCCCTGGGCGCCTGCCAGCGCCCGCCGCTGGAGACGCCGGGGCCGCGGGCGGAGGGGCCGAGCGTGGCCACCCTGCAGGCTCAGGGCGATGCCGAGCTGGGGCGCCGGAACTGGGAGGCCGCGCTGCGGGCCTACAGCGAGGTGCTGCGACAGCAGCCGGCTCACTTCGACGCGCGCTACCGGGTGGCCGTCGCGCTCTCTCACCAGGGGCGCACCGAGGAGGCGACCGCCGCCTTCCAGTGGGTCGCCCAGCACGGCCCCGCCGACCGGGAGGAAACCCGGCTGGCGCGGCAGTGGCTGGCGGCCGCCGGGGAGCGCAGCGACGGTGCGCCCGAGCCGCCGGCGGCGGCGCCCGCCGATGCCGGAGAGGCGGCGCCCGGCCGGCTCCGCGGCCGGACCGAGTGGACGACCCTGGACCCCGCCGGCCCCCGGCCGCGGCTGCAGCTGCTGCTCGTAGGCGATGACGAGCGGACCCGCGGGCGGCGCTACGGCGCGCGCACGGCCCTCACCGAGCCCTACGAGTTCACGGGCGTCGTCCCCGGGCGCTACCGGCTGCTGGCCCAGGTCGGCCGCGTCAGGCTCTGGGACCTCACCGTGACCGTCGGCGACACCGCCCCGACGGTCGTCGATCTCACGCCAGCCACCAGCGTCGCCGGACCGGACGCGCTCGCCCCGCAGACCTGAGGCGCCACCCTTACCGGCCCGCCGCCACCGCGAGCGGCACCAGGCGCTCGAAGACCGTGAACGGCGAGCGGCGCGTCGCTTCCAGCGCCTCCCGGATGCGGGAGGTGCCGCGGCCCGGCGCCCCCTCCAGGAGCGCCTGGAAGAAGCGCGTGTAGAAGGCGTCCGGCTCCACCACGACGCTCAGCCGGATGGCGAGACCGGGCCGGTCCACCCGCTGCCGCGCGGTCAGCGTCGCCCGCTCGCCCGGCGCCAGGCGCGTGTCGAAGACCTCCCGGGACAGGTCGAGCGTCACCTCGCGGGCGATCACGCGCTCGACCCGGCTGCCGGCCACCGCCGATCCATCGGGGCCGATCGCCTCGGCCCGCAGGATCACTCGCGGGGTGACGTACGTCGGCAACCGGTGCCCGACGCGCGCGCTCCGCACGGTCAGGCGGACGACCGCGACCTCTCCCGGGCGGTAGCGCCGGTCGCCGCCGGTCACGGTGATCTCGAGGCCCGAGCGGACCATGTCGGGGTCGTGGATGCCGCGCCACAGGTGGCGACGGTCGGGCATGTGGCAGTCCTGGCACTGCACGCCCTGGCGCGCGAAGCGGCTGGCCTTCCACTCCTCGTAGGTGTCCTCCAGCGGCTTGCCGTTGAGCCGGGGGGCGTCGGCGTCGAACTGATGACAGCTCCGGCAGAACTCGGAGCGGACGAACGCCGGCGCGCGGGTGACCCCGCCGTGCGGCAGCGCGTGGCGCGCCTCGGCGCCGCCCAGGGTGCCGTCGCGGCGGGGCGG
>JBBIIW010000655.1:0-1687 GCA_037446305.1 Candidatus Rokuibacteriota bacterium | reverse complement strand
CTGGGCGCGCGGACGGTGGCCATCGAGGCGCTGGGCGACCGCCTGCCGCTCCGCCAGCGCGCCCAGGCCGTCGTCGAGGGCGCCCTCCTGGGCAGCTACACGTTCGAGCGCTACAAGCGCGAGAAGACCGACCGGGCCGTGACCGAGCTGACGGTGGCGGCGCCCGACCGGCGCGGCCTGCGGGAGGCGGGCGAGGGAGCGCGCACCGGCGAGGTGTTCGCCCGGGCCACCTGGTTCGCCCGGGACCTGGTGAACGCGCCCGCCAACGAGGTGCACCCCACCTACCTGGCCGACCTGGCCACCCAGCTGGCCCGCGAGCACCGGCTCGCCGTCAAGGTGCTGGACCGCGAGGAGTGCCGCAAGCTCGGCATGGGCGCGTTCCTGGGCGTGGCCGCGGGCAGCGCGCAGCCGCCGTGCTTCATCCACCTCACCTACGCGCCGTCCGGCCGGCGGCGCAAGAAGGTCGCGCTGATCGGCAAGGGCATCACGTTCGACGCCGGCGGGCTCGACCTCAAGACGGCCGAGAGCATGCTCAGGATGAAGGACGACATGTCGGGCGCGGCGGCGGTGCTGGCCGTCATGCGGGCGCTGCCGCAGCTCCGGCCGCCGGTCGAGGTGCACGGCCTCATCGCGGCCGCCGAGAACATGCCCTCGGGCTCGGCCATCCGTCCGGGCGACGTCCTGCGCGCCATGAACGGCACCACGATCGAGGTGGGGAACACGGACGCCGAGGGCCGGCTGACGCTGGCCGATGCGCTGTGCTACGCCCGCGACAGGGTGCAGGCCGACGAGATCATCGACGTGGCGACCCTCACCGGGGCCTGCGTGGTGGCCCTGGGCCCGCTGTGCGCGGGCCTGCTCGCCAGTGACCAGGCCCTGGCCGACCGGCTGCGCGCGGCCGCCGACGCCGCCGGCGAGCGGGTCTGGCAGCTGCCGCTCATCGACGAGTACCGCGAGTTCCTCAAGAGCGAGGTGGCCGACCTCAACAACGTCGGCCCGCGGGGCGGCGGGGCCATCACGGCCGGCCTGTTCCTCAAGGAGTTCGCCGGCTCCACGCCGTGGGCGCACCTGGACATCGCCGGACCGGCCTTCACCGAGAAGGAGCTGCCGCTCGGGCCCAAGGGCGGCAGCGGCGTGGGCGTGCGGACCCTGCTCACCTACCTGACGGCGTGAGCAGCGCCGTCGATCTCCACACCCATACCACCGCCTCCGACGGCACGCTGGCGCCGCGGGAGCTGGTGCGCGTGGCCGCCGCCCGCGGCGTGCGCGTGCTGGCCATCACCGATCACGACTCCACCGACGGCCTGGCCGAGGCGCGGGACGAGGCGGCCGGGCTGGGCCTGACCATCGTGCCCGGCCTCGAGATCAACTGCGACGTCGAGGGCGCCGAGATCCACGTCCTCGGCTACCTCCTGGATCACGAGGCGCCCTGGGTCCAGGCCTTCCTGCGCGAGCAGCGCGCGGAGCGCGTGGCGCGCATCCACCGCATCGCCGAGCGCCTGGCCGCGCTGGGCCTGCCCATCGACCCGGCGGAGGTCCTGGCCCTCGTCAAGGAGGGGTCGCCGGGCCGCCCGCACGTGGCGCAGGCGATGGTCCGGCGGGGCTACGTCAAGTCCGTCCGGGAGGCGTTCGACCGGTACCTGAAGGCCGGCGGCCCCGCCAGCGCGCCGCGCCGCCGCCTGGCGCC
>JBBIIW010000654.1:0-1692 GCA_037446305.1 Candidatus Rokuibacteriota bacterium | reverse complement strand
CGCATCCGCGCCCGGCGGCCGCGCCCAGCCCGCGCTCGCTCGACGAGCGGCTGGCGCGGTACATCGTCGAGGGCCGCCGCGACGGGCTGATCGAGGACCTGGACCGCAAGCTGGCCGAGGGCACCGCTCCGCTCGACATCATCAACGGCCCCCTGATGCGCGGCATGGACGAGGTGGGGCGGCTGTTCAACGACAACCAGCTCATCGTGGCCGAGGTGCTGCAGTCGGCCGAGGCCATGAAGGCGGCCGTGGCCCACCTGGAGCGCTTCATGGAGAAGCGCGCGGCGGCCGCCCGGGGCACGTTCCTGCTGGCCACCGTCAAGGGCGACGTGCACGACATCGGCAAGAACCTGGTCGAGATCATCCTGGCCAACAACGGCTACCGGGTGATCAACCTGGGCATCAAGGTGCCGCCCGAGGCGCTCATCGCCGCCTGCCGGGAGCACAAGCCCGACGCCATCGGGCTGTCGGGGCTGCTGGTGAAGTCCGCCCAGCAGATGGTGGTGACGGCCCAGGACTTCCGGGCGGCCGGCATCGACATCCCGCTGTTCGTCGGCGGCGCGGCGTTGACGAAGACGTTCACGGCCACCCGCATCGCCCCCGAGCACGCCGGCCCCACCCTGTACGCCCGCGACGCCATGGAGGGGCTGGAGCTGGCCAACCAGCTCTTCTCGGCCCCGACCCGCGAGGCCCTGCTGGAGCGCATCCGGGCCGAGCAGGCCGCGCTGGCGGCGCCGGCCGCCGCCGGGCCGGCCCCGGCGCCCGCCGAGCCCTTGCCCCCGGCGCGGGTCTTTCTGCCCCGCGCGGAGCCGCCCCGGCCGCCGGACCTCGAGCCCCACGTGCTGCGCGACGTGCCGCTGGCGCACGTCTTCCCGTACCTGAACCTCCAGATGCTCTACGGCAAGCACCTGGGCGTGCGCGGCCTGGTCGGGCGCCTCCTGGAGGCCGGGGATCCCAAGGCCCGGGAGGTCCACGAGACCGTGCAGGCCCTGCAGCGCGAGGCCGTCGCCGCGCGACTCCTCACGGCCCAGGGCCTGTACCGCTGGTTCCGGGTCCGGGCCGACGGCGACGCCGTCGTGGTGTACGACACCGGCGGCGGCGAGGCGGCCCGGTTCGTCTTCCCGCGCCAGGCGGGGGGCGAGCGGCTCTGCCTGGCCGACTACGTGCGGGACGACGTGGACGACTACCTGGCCGCCTTCGTGGTCACCTGCGGGCTCGGGGTCCGCGAGCAGGCCGAGGCCCTCAAGGCCCGCGGCGAGTACCTGCGCTCGCACGCGCTCCAGGCCCTGGCCATCGAGTCCGCCGAGGCCTTCGCCGAGATGCTGCATGCCCGGCTCCGGACGCTCTGGGGCTTCCCCGATCCGGCGGACCTGTCGGTGGAGGACAAGCTCAAGGGGCGCTACCGCGGCATCCGGGTGTCGTTCGGCTACCCGGCCTGCCCGGACCTGGCCGACCAGGCGGTGCTGTGGCGGCTGCTCCGGCCCGAGCAGATCGGCGTCACGCTGACGGAGGGCGCCATGATGGACCCGGAGGCCTCCGTGTCCGCGCTGGTCTTCCACCACCCGGCCGCGAAGTACTTCAAGGCCCCGTAGCCGCGGGCAGGGCGAGGCGGTAGGTCAGCCCGCGCGGCAGGCGGCCGGCGAGCGTCAGCTGGCCGCCGTGGGCCGCCGCGATGGCGTGGGCCGCCGCCAG
>JBBIIW010000653.1:0-1706 GCA_037446305.1 Candidatus Rokuibacteriota bacterium | reverse complement strand
TCGGCGGCGAGGCGCGCGGGCCGGGCCGCGCGGGGGCGACCGCCGCTTCGAGGCCGGGCGACGGCCGCGCGAGGCCTGGCGGGAGGCGGTGTCGGAAGGGGGGCGAAGCCCCCCCGGGGGGAGCTTGCGGCCCTTCAGGTGGGCGATCCGCTCGCCCTGCTTGATCACCAGCAGGTCCACGAGTCGGGCCAGCGGGTTGCGGAGGAGCAGCAGGTACTTCTCCCAGTACCGCGGTGACAGCGCCAGCGTCCGCATCCCGTCCAGGGCGACGGCCAGGGCGGTCCGGTCCCCCTTGCGGGCCGCGGCGCGCAGCTCGCGCAGGATCCGCTCGCGGCTCGATCCCGCGGCCACCTACGGCTTGCCGCTCAGCTCCCGCCGGAGCAGCCGGGCGGCCTCGACCATCGAGCGCAGCTTGGAGACCGCCACCCAGCGGGGCGTCTCCCACAGCCCGCAGTCCGGCGCCAGCCACACCCGCTCGGCGGGGAGGTGCTGGAGGGCCAGGCGGACCCGGGCCGCCACCTCCTCCGGCGTCTCGACCCGGAAGGCCTTGACGTCCACCACCCCCACCGCCACCTCCTTGTCCGTGGGATGGGCGCTCCACAGGCCGATCTCCGCCATCTCCCGGTTGGCGTACTCGAACACGAACTGGTGGACGGGCGCGTCCTTCAGGAAGGGGTGCAGCGGCGCGTAGCGCCGGGGGGTGGCGAACGAGTTGTTGTGGGCGTTGCCGAAGCAGACGTGCAGCGCCAGCTTGGTGCCGATGCCCGCCGTCACCGCCCGCAGCGCCTCCAGCATCGGCCCCGGGCCCTCGCGGAGCACGCGGTGCTTGCCGGCCGTCATCACGAAGTTGGGCTCGTCGATCTGGATCAGCTCGCAGCCGGCCTCGGCCAGGGCCTGCACCTCCCGGCGCGCGATGGCCACCAGGTCGGCCACCAGCGCGTCCTCCGTGGCGTAGGGGCCGCCGCGGCGCAGGGGCATGAGCAGCGTCATGGGGCCGGGCACCGCCACCCGCAGGGGGCGGTCGGTGTGGGCGCGCGCGAAGCGGAACTCGTCCACGATGCCCAGTCCGTCCGGCGCCTCCACCCGCCCCACCACCTGGAAGGGACAGTGGCTGTCGTAGTTGAGGGGGCCCAGGCGGCGCGGCACCGGGAGGGGCTCGAGCCCGGTCAGGCGCTCGTAGAAGCCGCGGATGAACGTCACCCGCCGCATCTCGCCGTCGGAGATCACGTCCACGCCGGCCTCCACCATGTCGCGGATGGCCAGGCGGACGGCGTCGTCGTAGGCCTCCTGCACCTCGGCCGGCCCCAGCCGGCCGGCGGCGGTCGCCTCGCGGACCAGGAAGACCCACGACGGCAGAGCGTGCGAGCCGCAGACCGTGGTGGGCAGGAGCGGCAACGCCCGCACCATGACGCCCGGATGCTATCACGGCGAGCGGGAGCCCATGGGCATCCGGGCACCACCGACCCCTCCTCGGCGCTCTTCGAGCGCGGGCCCTGCCCGCGCCCTCTGCGGGCGGGCGGCGAGGCGGCGGAGCGGGCCGTCAGGTCCGGGCGCGCCGGACGGGGGCGACGACCTCTCGGGGGTTCATCGCAGGTGGATCTCGTGGTGGTCGCGGGCGACGTGGGGCCCGGCCGACTGGACCGTGATCTTGACGTCCAGGCTGGCCGCCAGGCGCGCCAGCGCGTCGCGGGCGTCGCCCTCCAGGA
>JBBIIW010000652.1:0-1718 GCA_037446305.1 Candidatus Rokuibacteriota bacterium | reverse complement strand
ACCTCCGTGCGCGCCTCCGGCATGGGCGCCGCCGCGGTCCAGCGCCCGGCCGGGGCGCCGAGGGCGGCGGCGATGAGGCCCAGGACGAGGACGGCCAGGGCGGGCGTCGTGATCGAGGCTCGCATGCCCGCAGCCTATAGCCAGGTCGTGTCCGCTTCCAGCCCCAGCAGGAACTGCCCCACGGCCTCGAAGTGGGCCTGGCGGCCCTGGACCTGCTGCGTCACCGTGTGCAGGTCGCGGAAGCGCCGCTCGAACGGCTGCGAAGCGAAGATGGCCGTGGCGCCGGCGGCGTGGTAGACGAGGTCCAGCGCCTCCTTCGCCTGGTGGATCGCGTGGGTCGAGGCCAGCCGGATCTGCATGCGCTGGTCGAGGCGCAGGTGGCCCGAGCGCTCGACGGCCTGCCAGATCTCGGCCAGCGAGCCCAGCAGGAGCATGCGGGCCGAGCGCCAGCGCGCCTCGGCCTGGGCCACGCTCGCCTGCGCCACCGCGCTCTCGCGCAGCGGCCGGGCGGCGCCGCGCGGCGTCTTGACCTGCGCCAGCTCGACGAAGGCGTCCAGGACGGCGCGGGCGGTGCCCAGGGCGACCCCGGCGAACCCGGCAGCGAACAGGCTGTTGGTCGGAAAGCAGTAGAGCGGCGCCTCGTACCGGCGCTCCCCCGGCTCGTCGCGGATCAGCGTGCGCTCGCGCGGCACGAACAGATCGGACACCGAGAAGGCGTCGCTGGCCGTGCCCCGGAGCCCGATGACGTCCCACACGTCCTCGAGCCGGGCCTGCTCGACGGGGAAGAGCATGGTGCGCGTCTCGGGCGCGCCTCCGGGCCGGAGCCGCGGCTGGCCGTCGGGCTCGTAGATCGGGCACGAGCCCCCCAGCCAGGTGGCGTGGCGGCAGCCGCTGGCGAAGGCCCAGGTGCCGGTCACGCGGTAGCCGCCGTCCACGGCCACGGCCCGGGTGGCCGGGCCCGGCCCCCAGGCCAGGATGCCGTGGCGCGGGCCGAAGATCTCGCGCGCGACCGCCCGGTCGAGGTAGGCCGCGCTCATCGAGCAGCCGGAGGTCTGGCAGAGCACCCAGGCCGTGCTGGCGTCGGCCCGGGCGACCTCCTCGATGACCTGGACGAAGGAGGCCGGGTCCAGCTCGAAGCCGTCGAGCCACCGGGGCAGGAGCAGGCGGAACAGGCCGGCGTCGAGCAACGCCTGCAGCAGGGCATCCGGCAGCCGGCGCTCCCGCTCGATCTCGTCGGCGCAGGCGGCGATCGTGGGCGCCAGGCCCCGCGCGCGCTCGAGCGGCGTGTCCCCGGGCATCATGGCCCTCGGGCATACGCGCCGGAGGGGCCGGCTGTCAACCGGCCGGCTACCGCCGGCGCAGCTCCACGGCGCCGGAGGGGCCCCAGCGCGCGGAGGACTGGCCGGTGCCCGTCAGCCGGTCGCCGGCCAGCCGGAGGTCGAGGACGATCGGCCCGCCGCCCGCATCGACGACGACGACCAGCGACAGGGTGCCGCGGGGGCCGCCGCCCACCCAGCCGCGGGCGTTCGTGGAGACGGCGGCGCCGCGCTCGGTGTAGGTGAGGACGCCCGCCAGGCTCGGCCGCCGCTCGCCGAGGATCTGCCAGCTCCCCAGGTGGACGCCGCGCTCGGCGCCCTCGTCCGCCTGCTCGGTCACCAGCAGCGAGGCGGGCTTCCCGGCCCAGGTGCCCGCCCACGTCCCGCGCAGGTCGGGCACCA
>JBBIIW010000651.1:0-1719 GCA_037446305.1 Candidatus Rokuibacteriota bacterium | reverse complement strand
CCGAACCGGGCGCAGATCCAGCCGGACGCGATGGTGCCCAGCACGTTCATGGCCCCCATGATCCCCAGCGCGCTCGAGGCCTGGAACTCGGTGAAGTTGTGCTCCAGGGCGTGGGGCATGAAGTGGGTCAGCACCATGCCGTTCGAGGTGTAGCCGCAGACGAAGAAGGTGCCCATGAGCAGCCAGAACTGCGGGACCTGGATCGCCTCGGCGATCCCGACCCGGCTCGCGTGCTGGGCGGCGGCCGCCTCCGCGCGGCTCATCACGGGGCCGGCGGCGCCGTAGGGCCGGAGCCCGCGCTCCGACGGGTCGTCGCGGATCAGGAGCGCGCCGACCGGGAGCACGAGGAGCAGCAGGCCGGCGCCGAGCCAGAGGAAGCTCGCCCGCCAGCCGTACCACACGGTCAGCGCGGCGGCCAGCGGGATGATGACGAGCTGGCCGGCCGACATCCCGCCCGCGGCGAGCCCCATCACCAGGCCGCGGCGGGCCTCGAACCACCGCGCGGCGACGGCCGAGCCGGTCGCTAGTGCAATGTCCCAAAAATTCCACCCCACCCTACGGGCTCAATGGATAGCCCTTGAACGTCCATCGAAATGGGCGGGCGGAATGGTTCCAGTGCCGAGTGAAGCGGTAGATCCGCTGAGCTCGAAGGCGATAGGCTGTGTCGCTGGCGCGCGTCAGGGCCTGGCGCTGCAGGATGCTGAACCAGATCTCCACCTGATTCAGCCACGAGGCATGCAAGGGCAGGAACTCGAACCGGACAGCCCCGTTTTGCTCGGCCAGCCACTGGCGTACCTCGGGCGTCGTGTGGATCGAGAGATTGTCCAGGATGACGACGAGCCGGCCGCGGGGGTAGCGGACCCGCAGGGCTCGGAGCAACGCGAGGAAGTCGGACCCGCTCCGCCGGCGCCGCACGTGGACCAAGACCCGGCCGGTCCGCACGTGCAGGCCCGCGAGGACCGCGAGCGTGCCATGGCGCCGGTAGTGCTCCTCCTGGCGGGCCGGACGTCCGGGGATCAGCGGCCGGCCCGGATGCAGCCGTTCGAGGATCTGGACCTGCGTCTTCTCGTCGACGCACACCACGTGAGTCCGCCGGCCGGGCCGCAGATACCAGCGGACCACGCGGCGGACCTTCCGGCGGAACTCGGGATCTGGACTGTGGAGCCACCGACGGACGCGATGGGGTTTGAGCGCCGCGCGCTTCAGCCACCGCCCCACCGTGCTCTTACTGATGGGCTTCCGCAGGTAGCCCCAGGTGCTGGCAGCCTCGGCGAGGGCACGCAGCGCCCAATGCGTCCGGGCGGCGGCCAGCTCGGTGAGGGGGTGCCAGGCGAGGGCCACCAGCTCATGCTGCTCTTCCGGGGGAAAACTTTGCCGGCCGGCCTGAGCGGGGGGCGTCGCGGAGCCCCGCGAGGCGCTCGCGACCGAAGCGCCCGACCCAGTGGCGGACCCACTTGCGATCGCGTTCGACGGCTCGCGCGATGGCCGAGACACTTCGGCCCGCGGCGGCGAGCAGCACGGCTCGGGCCCGGGCAGCCACCCACAACCCCGTGTGACCAGTGCGAAGCAGCCGCTGGAGCGCGGCGCGCTCGCGGCGGGTTAGCCTCACCGCGGCCGGGCGTCGTCGGTTTTTCATGGCCCGCAGGGTATCTCACGACCGCATCACCCTGGGGTCGAATTTTTGGGACACTGCACTAGTTTGTCCGGACTCGTATTAGT
>JBBIIW010000650.1:0-1728 GCA_037446305.1 Candidatus Rokuibacteriota bacterium | reverse complement strand
CCAGGCGTGGGCGGTGAGCCGGCCGTCCCGGCGGCGGACGCCGATCCTGAGCGTGGTGGGGACGGCCTCGATCAGCTCGGCCGACCGGGTGCATCTTGGCCCGGGTGCCGGCGAACTCGCCCGCGGCGATGGCGTTTCCGCAGGCCGGCCCCGCGTCTCCGCCGCGCTCCGCTTGCTCTCCGCGCGCCCGCCGGACACGCTGGACCTGGCCGGCCCGATGCCGGCCCGGGTGGCCACGGCCCTCGGGTACCCCTCGCGCGAGGCCTTCCTGCAGGACTACCACGACCGGACGGCGGCCGTCCGGGCGGCCTACAGCGAGGTCATGACGCCGGCCGGCGACCGGGCGGCGTGAGACGATGAGGCTCCGGCCCGGCAGGCGTGCCGTCCCCGCCGGCGGCGGTGCGCCAGGCTGGGGCTCGCACGGAAGGAGGGAGCAGCCATGACCCGGCATCCGCTCGCATGCCGCCGCGCCGGTCCTCGACGCCGGCAGCTGGCGCCTGCGCGTCGAGGGCAACGCGCTGGAGCGGCCCCTGACGCTGACCCTCGACGACCTCCTGCGCCTGCCGTCGCGCTCGGTCATCTGCTTCGTGGAGTGCGCCGGCAACGGCCGCGGATTCTTCCGCGAGTTCATGGGCAAGCCGGCCTCGGGTACCCAGTGGCGGCTGGGGGCCGGCCGGGGGACCATGTCATCCTGACGCGGGCGACCGACGAGCGGGGCACCAGCCAGCCGGCCAGCATTCCCTGGAACGCCCAGGGCTACGGTTACAACGTGCCCGTGCCGCACCCGGTCCGGGTGGTCTGAGCCTTCGTGGCGAGAGGGTGCGCGATCACCCCATGAGCCGGGAGCGCTTCTACATCGTGGACGGCCACTCGCACCTGTTCCGCGCCTACCACGCGGTCGGCTACCTGTCGACCTCGCGGGGCGTCCCGAGCCACGCCGTGCTGATCCTGTCGACGATGCTCTGGAAGCTCGTCCGCGAGGAACAGCCCGAGTACCTGGGGATCGCCTGGGACCCGGCCGGCCCCACCTTCCGCGACCGCCTGTTCGCCGAGTACAAGGCCACCCGCGCGGCGATGCCCGACGACCTGGTCCGGCAGCTGCCGTACGTGCGGCGGCTGTTCGAGGCCCTGCGGGTGCCGGTGGTCGAGGTGCCGGGCTACGAGGCCGACGACGTGCTGGCCACCCTGGTCCAGCGGGCGCTGGCGGCCGGCGTGGACGTGGTCGTGGTCACCGGTGACAAGGACCTGCTCCAGCTCGTGGGGCCGCGCGTCCGGGTGCTGAGCGTGCTGGGGCGCACCGGCGAGCGGGTCGTCTACGACGAGGCGAAGGTGCGCGAGCGCTGGGGCGTGGAGCCGGCCCAGATCCCCGACGTGCTGGCACTGATGGGCGACGCCATCGACAACATCCCGGGCGTGCACGGGGTGGGCGAGAAGACGGCCGTGAAGCTCATCCGGCAGTTCGGCTCCGTGGAGCGGCTCTACGAGAACCTGAGCCTGGTCAAGGGCAAGCTCCGCGAGACCCTGGCCGCCGGCCGCAAGGCGGCCCTGCTCTCGCACGAGCTGGCCCGGCTGAACCGCGAGGTGCCGCTCGAGTTCGACCTGGAGGCATTCCGCCGCCGGGAGCCCGACTGGCCCCGCCTGCGCGCGCTCTGGATGGAGATGGAGTTCACGCGCCTGCTCAAGGAGCTGCCGGCGCCGGCGGCCGCGCCGCGGGGGCCGGCGGCGCCG
>JBBIIW010000649.1:0-1744 GCA_037446305.1 Candidatus Rokuibacteriota bacterium | reverse complement strand
GCCCGGCCCCCCCGGGCCGGCGCCGGGCGCCTTGACACCGCGCGGCACGGTCGCCGATCATCGACGGACTGACTGGAGGCCGACCATGGGACGTCTGATCAAGATCTACGACACGACGCTGCGCGATGGCACCCAGGGCGAGGGCGTGTCGTTCTCGATGGAGGACAAGGTCCGGCTGGCCACCCGCTTCGACGCCTTCGGGATCCACTACATCGAGGGGGGATGGCCGGGGTCCAACCCGAAGGACCTCCGGTTCTTCCGGCGCATGCAGGACGTCCCGCTCAAGCACGCCCGCCTGGCGGCCTTCTCGATGACCCGCCGGGCCGGCGGCACCGCCCAGGGGGATCCCAACATGCAGGCCCTGCTGGAGGCGGGAGCGCCGGTGGCCACCATCGTGGGCAAGTCCTGGGACTTCCACGTCACGCACGCGCTGGAGACGACGCCGGAGGAGAACCTGGCCATGATCGCGGACACCGTGGCCTACCTGCAGCCGCGGGTCGAGGAGGTCATCTACGACGCCGAGCACTTCTTCGACGGGTTCCGGGCCAACCGGGAATACGCGCTCCAGACCCTGAAGGCGGCCGAGGCCGCCGGCGCCCACTGGCTCGTCCTCTGCGACACCAACGGCGGCACCCTGCCCCCCGACCTGATCGCGATCGTCCGCGAGGTGCGCCGGCACGTCCGGACGCCGCTCGGCATCCACGTGCACAACGACGCCGAGTGCGCCGTCGCCAACTCCCTGGCCGCGGTGCTCGAGGGCGTGGACCAGGTGCAGGGGACGGTGAACGGATTCGGCGAGCGCTGCGGCAACGCCAACCTGGTGTCCATCATCCCCAACCTGGTCCTCAAGCTGGGCCTCCCGTGCGTCCCGGCCTCGCAGCTCCGCGAGCTGCGGGACCTGTCGCGCTTCGTGGCCGAGCTGGCCAACCGCAAGCCGTGGTCGGCCCAGCCCTACGTCGGGGACTCGGCCTTCGCGCACAAGGGCGGCATGCACGTGTCGGCCGTGCTGAAGCACCCCGAGACCTACGAGCACGTGGACCCGGCGAGCGTCGGCAACCACCGGCGGGTGCTCGTCTCGGAGCTGGCCGGCACGTCGAACATCCTGTGGAAGGCCCGCGAGTACGGCATCGACCTCGACCGGACCACCCCCGCCTCGCGCCACATCCTGGACCGGCTCAAGACGCTGGAGGACGAGGGGTTCCAGTTCGAGGGTGCCGAGGCCTCGTTCGAGCTCCTGATGGAGCGGGCCCTGGGGCGCCACCGCCCGTACTTCGAGCTGCTGGCCTACCGCGTCATCGTCGAGGAGCAGGGCGGCGACGGCGAGCCGGTGGCCGAGGCGACCGTGCGCCTGCGGGTGAAGGGGATCATGGAGCACACGGCGGCCAGCGGCA
Organism: Candidatus Rokuibacteriota bacterium; assembly: GCA_037446305.1. Lineage (GTDB taxonomy): Bacteria > Methylomirabilota > Methylomirabilia > Rokubacteriales > CSP1-6 > JBBIIW01. The sequence continues at coordinate 353 of JBBIIW010000649.1, read as the reverse complement.
ACGGGCCGGTGAACGCGCTGGACCACGCGCTGCGCAAGGCGCTGGAGGAGTTCTACCCGGGGCTCCGGACGCTGCGCCTGCTGGACTACAAGGTGCGCATCCTCGACGAGTCCAAGGGGACGGCGGCCAAGACCCGGGTCCTGATCACCTCGGGGGACGGCGAGGAGACCTGGGGCACCGTGGGCGTGGCCGACAACATCATCGAGGCCTCCTGGCAGGCTCTGGTGGACTCGATCGAGTACAAGCTGCGCCGCGACGAGCGCCGCGCCTGACCGAGGGGCGCCCCCGGCTGGACCGGGGCGCCCGGAGCCCCTGGGCGCGTTCACGACGCTCGCGGACGCCACGGCTTGGCC
>JBBIIW010000648.1:0-1746 GCA_037446305.1 Candidatus Rokuibacteriota bacterium | reverse complement strand
CTCGGGCGGCATCGCGCGCACCGCGCGGAAGACGGCGACGGCCAGCGCGCGCCACGCCGTGCCGGCGCTTTCGGGCTCCCCGGCCGCCGGGGCGGCGCCGGCCGCCTGGGCCAGCGCGGCCGAGACGACGCGGTCCAGGTAGTCGAAGTCGAACGGCTTCGACACGTAGTCGAAGGCGCCGATCTTGAGTGTCTCCCGGGCCAGCGCCAGGTCCTCGTTGGCGGTGACCATGACGACCGCCAGGGCCGCGTCGATCTGCCGCAGCCGCCGCAGCACCTCCATGCCGTCCATGCCCGGCATGCGGACGTCGAGCAGCACCAGGTCCGGCCGGCGCTGATGGACCGCAGCCAGCGCGTCGGCGCCGCTGAGGGCCGTCGCGACCTCGTAGCCCTGAGCCGTGAAGTACTCGCTCAGGACCTCCAGGACAGGCGCTTCGTCGTCCACCACGAGCAGGCGGCCGAGGACCTCGTTCATGCCGGGGCTCTCCCCGCGGGAAGGGTGAGGACGAACTCGGCGCCCGGCGTCCCGCGCTGCGCCAGGCGGAGACTGCCGCCGTGCGCCTCGGCGATGGTCAGCGCCACGCTGAGGCCCAGCCCGGCTGCCGAGCGCTTGGTGGAGAAGAAGGGCTCGAAGATCCGCGGCGCATCGTGCGGCGGCACCCCGGGGCCGGTGTCGGCCACGGCGATCTCGACCCCGCCCGGCTCGCGCCGCACCCGCACCCGCAGCCGCCCGCCCGCCGTCATCGCCTCCACGGCGTTGAGGACCAGGTGCGTGAGCGCCGTGCCGAGCTGGGCCGGGTCCGCCGGCACCGTGCCGGCGTCGGGCGCCACGTCGACCTCGGTGACGATGCCCTGCTCCGGCATCCGGCTCTTCACCGCCTGCAGCACCTCGGTCACCACGGCGCGCAGGTCCACGTCCTGGATGTCCGGGGGACGCGGACGGGCGAACAGGGAGACGTTCTCGATGACCCTCGACGCGCGCAGGGCCTGCTCCTCGATGGTGGCCAGCGTGCGCCGGAGCTTGTCGGGCTCGATGACCTGCCCGTTGCGGAGCGCCAGGGCCAGCAGCTGGGCCCGGGCCAGGATCACCGCCAGGGGGTTGCGCAGCTCGTGGGCGATGCCGGCGGCCAGGCGTCCCACCGCCCCGTTCGACTCGCCGTGACGGCCGGGGGCGGGCTCGCGAGAACCGGCCGAAGGGCTGCCGGAGGCAGCCTCGACGCTCATGCGGGTATTCTAGCCGTCACCCCTCGCGGCGGCCGACGATCTCGTACACCAGGGCCAGGGCCTGGTCCAACCGGCTGGGGTCCCTGGCGCCGGCCTGGGCCAGCTCCGGCCGTCCGCCGCCGCTGCCCCCCGCCGCCCGGGCCACCTCCTGGATCAGGCGTCCGGCATGGAAGCGTCCGGTGAGGTCGCGGGTGACGGCCGCCACCAGGCTCACCTTGCCGTCGGCGACGCTGCCCACGCAGATCACGCCGGAGCCCAGGCGCTCGCGCAGGCGGTCCACGACCGCGCGCAGCCCCTCGCCGTCCAGGCCGTCGAGGCGGCCGGCCACCACGGCCACGCCGTTGACCTGCCGGGCGCCGGCTACCAGGTCGTCGGCCCGGGAGCGCGCCAGCCGCCCCTCCAGCTCCTGCAGCTGCTTCTCGAGCGCCCGCTGCTCCTCGAGCAGCTTCCGCAGCCGCTGCGGCACCTCGGCCGGCGCGATCTTGAGGATCTCGGCCGCCTCCCGCAGCGCGCGCTCCTGGCG
>JBBIIW010000647.1:0-1749 GCA_037446305.1 Candidatus Rokuibacteriota bacterium | reverse complement strand
CCGGTCCGCGCCCGCCGTCCAGGCGGCGGGCGGCCCGGCGACGACCGGGGGCGATGTCGCGGCTCCGGAACCGCCCGTGGCCAGCGCCGCGCTCCCGCCGCCGGTGGAGGAGAACGCGACGTTCGTCACCATCGACGGGGTGGCCTGGTACCGCATCGGGGCCGGCGACGTCCTCGACGTACTGCTGACGAAGGACGTGGTCCAGGAACGGCTCACGGCCGAGGTGAAGCCGTCCGGCGGGGTGACCCTCGGCTTCTTCACGGTCCCGGTGGCCGGCCTGACCACCGAGCAGGCCGCGGCCGAGATCCACCGCGTGCTGGCGCCCACCCACCGGGCGCTGACGGTGGAGGTGACGGTCAGGGAGTACCGCAGCAAGGCCGTCTCGGTGCTGGGCGAGGTCGAGCGAGGCGTTCACGTGCCGCTCCGGGGCCGGACGACGGTGGCCGAGCTGCTGGCCGGCGCCGGCGGCACCACGATCCACGCCGACCTCCGCGCGGTCCGCCTGCTCCGGCGCAACGGCCAGGCCTACACGCTCGACCTGCTGCGCTCGGTCCGCGAGGGCGGGTCGGCGCACGCCGTGGTCGTCGACGCCGGGGACGTGATCTTCGTGCCCAGCAAGCGCCCGGAGGAGGAGAAGGTGTACCTGCTGGGGGAGGTGCAGGCGCCGGGCGCCTATCCGTTCGTGCCGCGGATGCGCCTGTCGCACGCCCTGGCCCTGGCCGGCGGCACCAAGGAGACGGCGCTCCTGGCCGGCGCCCGGATCATCCGCGGGGACCTGCGCCAGGCCCAGGTGGTCGAGGTCGACGTCCGGAGGGCGCTCAGCGGCCAGGACCCGACCCAGGACCTGGTCCTCGAGCGCAACGACCTGATCGTCGTCCCCCGGACGGCCATCGGCAACTGGAACGCCTTCCTGGCCAAGATCCGCCCGACGCTGGACGCCCTGACGCTGCCCCTGCAGCCCGTGGCCCAGTACCTGCTGCTCCGCGAACTCCTCAACGACTGATCGTGGCCGAGCCCGACTTCACCCTCCGGGACTGCTGGTGGGTGATCCGCCGCCGCAAGTGGCTGGTGCTGCTCACCCCGCTGCTGGTGGGCGCCGCGGCCTACGCGCTGGCGCACCTGCAGGCGCCGGCCCCGCTGTACCGGGCGACGGCGGTGGCGCGGTTCGAGCGCACCCTCAACGTCGGGACCCTGCTGCTCCGCGACTTCGTGAGCGTCAGCCCGGTCGGCGACCTGGAGACCCAGGCCGCCCTGGTCAAGAGCGCGCCCGTGCTGCTCCGCGCCGCCCGGAAGCTGGGCCGGCTGTCGCCGGGCGTGGCGCCCGAGGAGGTCGTGCGGCAGCTCGGCACGACCATCGAGGTGGACCGGGCGGAGGGCACGAGCCTGATCGAGATCACGGCCACCGCCGGCGATCCCGTGACGGCGGCCCGCCTGGCCAACGCCGTGGCCGAGGCCTTCCAGGAGAACGACCTCGAGACCCGCACGCGCCAGGTCGTGGATGCCCGTCGCTTCATCGAGGCCCAGCTGCGCGACGTCGGCCAGCGCCTGCGGGAGTCCGAGGAGCGGCTGAAGGCCTTCCAGGAGGCCAACAAGGTCCTGCTGCTGCACGACGAGGCCCGCACGGCGCTGACCCGGCTGGCCGACCAGGAAGGCGAGCAGGAGCGGATCCGGCGTGACCTGCGGGCGGCGGCGGTGCAGCTGCGCCAGCTGCGCGAGGCCGCGCCCGGCGACAGCGCGGCGCTGGCGGGG
>JBBIIW010000646.1:0-1750 GCA_037446305.1 Candidatus Rokuibacteriota bacterium | reverse complement strand
GCCGCCGCGACCACCGGTCCCGGCGCGACCACGGCAGCGCCCGCAAGGTCGCCGGCGCCGCCGGCCGAGGCGCGGGAGCCCGCCGCCACCGGGCACCTGGCTCTCGGACCGGTCCGGCCCCGGCCCGCCCGCTACGGGCTCAGCATCCAGTTCGAGGCGCGGCCGGACGACCCGGAACTCGGGCGCCTGGTCGAGGCCACGGTGTGGGTGAACGAGGCCCACCCCGCCTACCGGCGCGCGGTCGCATCGCGGTCCGAGGGCTACCACGTCGCGCTCGCGGTGGCGATGGCGCTCGCCCCGCTGGCGGTCGAGCCGGCCAAGGAGCACGCGTTCCTGACGGCGTTCCTCGGCGCCTGGGGCGCCGCGCTGGAGCGGCGCCGGCATCGCCGGCGGCGCTGAACCGTCCCCGCTGCCCGGGAGGGAGCATGGACTTCTTCGAGGTCGTGACCACGCAGCGCGCCATCCGGCGTCTCAAGCCCGATCCGATCCCCGAGCCCATGCTGCAGCGCATTCTCGATGCGGCCATCTGCGCGCCCAGCGGCGGCAACCGCCAGGGATGGACCTTCCTGGTCATCCGCGACCCGGCGCTCCGCGCGCGGCTGGGCGCGCTGTACCGCGAGGCCTTCGGCGAGCTGCTCAAGCTGCCGTACTACCGCGAGTCGGCCGCGGCGCCGCCCGACAGCCCGCGGGGCAGGATGCTGGCGTCGGCCCGGCATCTGGCCGAGCACCTGGGCGAGGCGCCCGTGCTGATCCTGGCCTGCATCGCCGGCGACGGCACGAAGGCCACCCTGGCCACCGGCGCCTCCATCTACCCGGCCGTCCAGAACATCCTGCTGGCCGCCCGCGCCCTGGGCCTCGGCTCCTGCCTGACGACCATCCACCGGTTCCGGGAGCCGCAGGTCAAGGACCTCCTCGGCGTTCCGCCGGAGGTCGAGACGGCCGCGCTGATCCCGCTGGGGTTCCCGCTCGGCAAGTTCGGCCGCCCGCCGCGCCGCCCGCTGACCGAGGTCACGTTCCTCGACCGCTGGGGCCAGACGCCGGCCTGGTGAGGGGCGAGGCTTGACGGAACGCCCCCGGCGCGGTACGCCTGAGGCCACCCCACGAAAGGAGCGACCATGGCCCAACTGAAGATCCCTCTCGATGCGAAGCGATTCGCCACCGGCCTGACGTGGAAGGAGTACGTGGCCCAGATGGGCGACACCCGGGCCGTGACCGAGGCGAACTTCGAGAAGTCGCGCCTCACCGAGGAGGAGCGGCGGTTCTTCGGCAGCATCACGCAGGTGCGGTATGCGCTCATGCTGGCCGAGAACTGGTGCGGCGACGTGCACCGGAACTCGCCGCTGCTGGCCCACATCTGCGAGGCCATGCCCGGCTGCGAGCTGCGGGTCTTCTTCCGGGACCAGAACCTGGACCTCACCGACTGCTTCCTCAACAACGGGTATCGCTCCATCCCCATCCTGGTGTTCTTCGACCAGGACTGGAACGAGATCGGTCGCTGGATCGAGCGGGCGCACGCCGCGACGGCCAGGGTCGTCGGCATCCGCGCGCGGACGCTGGACGTGGCGACGCCGGAGACGAAGGACGCGGCCATGGCCGAGTACCGCAAGGCGGTGCAGGCCGAGTACGACGCGCCGGGCGGCGTGCTGTGGCGGGAGGCGGCCCGGGAGATCCGCATGCTGCTGGAGATCCGCCTGGGCCTGGTCCCCAGGCCGTAGCGCCCCGGGCGGCCGCGCCCCGGCTGGTCGGGGCG
>JBBIIW010000645.1:0-1751 GCA_037446305.1 Candidatus Rokuibacteriota bacterium | reverse complement strand
GTCGAGCGGGGCGTGCGCGCCCGCTACGGCCGGGGGCCGCTGGCCGCCCGCGCGCGGCGCCAGGTCGCGCACGAGCTGGCCGTGATCGGCCGCCTCGATCTGGCCGGCTACTTCCTGATCGTCCACGACCTCGTGGAGTACTGCCGGGCCCACGACATCCTGGTCCAGGGGCGGGGCTCGGCCGCCAACAGCGCCGTGTGCTACGCGCTCGGCATCACGGCCGTGGACCCGATCGGCATGGAGCTGCTCTTCGAGCGGTTCCTCTCCGAGGCCCGCGGCGAGTGGCCGGACATCGACCTCGACCTGCCGAGCGGGGAGCGGCGGGAGCAGGTCATCCAGTACGTCTACCGCCGGTACGGGCGGCTGGGGGCGGGGATGACCGCCAACGTCATCACCTATCGTGCCCGCAGCGCGGCCCGGGAGGTGGCCAAGGTCCTCGGCCTGCCGCGCGACCTCCAGGACCGGCTGGCCCGGCTGGCCCCCGACTGGGGCTACCAGGATCCCGACGACGTCCTCACCCGCCGCCTGGCCGAGGCCGGCTGCGATCCGCGCCACCCGCGGCTGCGCGTCTTCGCCGCGCTGTGGACGCGGCTGCAGGACCTGCCGCGCCACCTCGGGCAGCACTCGGGCGGCCTCGTGATCGCCGCCGGGCGGCTGGACGACGTGGTGCCGCTGGAGCCGGCCACCATGCCGGGGCGGGTGGTGATCCAGTGGGACAAGGACGACTGCGCCGCGCTGGGGATGATCAAGATCGACCTCCTCGGCCTGCGCATGATGTCGGTGCTGCAGGAGGCCATCGCCCTCGTTCACGAGACCGGGGGCGAGGTGGACCTGGCCCGCCTGCCGCCCGACGACCCGGCGGTGTACCGCCTGCTCCAGCGCGCGGAGACCGTCGGCGTGTTCCAGGTCGAGAGCCGGGCCCAGATGGCGACGCTGCCGCGCATCCACCCCGAGCGCTTCTACGACCTGGTGGTGCAGATCGCCATCATCCGGCCGGGCCCCATCGTGGGCGACATGGTGCACCCCTACATCCGCCGGCGCCGCGGCCGCGAGCCGGTCACCTACCCCCATCCCAGCCTGGAGCCCATCCTGCGGCGCACGCTGGGCGTGCCGCTGTTCCAGGAGCAGCTGCTGCGCATGGCCATGGTCGCCGCCGGGTTCACCGGCGCCGAGGCCGAGGAGCTGCGCCGGGCGTTCGGCTTCAAGCGCAGCGAGCAGCGCATGGCCGAGGTGGAGGTGAAGCTGCGGGCGGGCATGGCCCGGCAGGGCATCACCGGCGAGGCCGCCGAGCAGATCATCCACGCCATCACGTCCTTCGCGCTCTACGGCTTCCCCGAGTCTCACAGCAGCAGCTTCGCGCTGCTCGCCTACGCCAGCGCCTACCTCAAGGTGCACCACCCGGCGGCGTTCTACGCCGCGCTCCTCAACAACCAGCCCATGGGCTTCTACCACCCGGCCACGATCGTCAAGGAGGCCCAGCGGCGCGGGCAGCGCATCCTGCCCATCGACGTCCTCCGCTCGGACTGGCTCTGCACGGTGGAGGCGGCTGCCCGGGACGCGGATCGGGCGGAGGCGCGACCGCCGCGGGGGATCGCCGCGGGGCACGGGCGTGGCGGGAGCCCGGGTGCCCGTGCCCAGTGGAACGTCCGTCTCGGGCTGCGCTACGTCAGGGGGCTCCGGGAGTCGGCCGGTCGCGCCATCGTGAGGGCGCGGGCGGCGGCGCCGTTCCGCTCCGTCCACGACCTGGCGGT
>JBBIIW010000644.1:0-1752 GCA_037446305.1 Candidatus Rokuibacteriota bacterium | reverse complement strand
CGCCGGGCCGCGCCCGGCGGGCGGCCGCGATCCCCAGCGGCGGCCCCCGAGGAGGTTGCCGGCCAGGTTGCCGAGCGCCACAAGGGTCAGGGCCACGGCCAGCACCGTGAAGGAGACCTGGTAGGCGATGACGAGGAAGCTGGCCAGGTAGACGGCCAGCACGACGAAGCACCAGCGCTCCGCGGCGCCCGCTCCCAGCAGCGCCAGCAGGCGGCGATCCAGGACGCGGAGGGCTCCGAAGTGCGATACGCTGTCGGGGTCGGTGTCCGGCCGCCGGGCCGGAACGCCGGCGGCCACGGGTGCGGTCACGGCCAGCAGGGCCAGGCCCTGCGCGACGATCGCGCCGCGCCATCCCAGCCCCGAGGCGGCCAGCGTGACGAGTGGAACGCCGAAGACGAACGACAGCGACTGCCCGTTGATGAGGGCGCCCAGCGCGCGGCCGCGCCGGGCCATCGGGGCGTGGTCCGAGACCGTCGCGAAGGCCGTGCTGCTGAAGGTGCCGCCCCCGAGCGGCAGTATAGAATGACGCCCCGTGGACGACATCCCGGCTCCGTTCGACGCCTACCGGAGCGTCGTGCCGGCGGAGTGGATCGACCACAACCAGCACCTGAACATGGGCTACTACCTGGTCGTCTTCGACCTGGCCACCGACGAGTTCCTGCGCTGGGTGGGACTCGACGAGACGCATCGCCGGGCACGCCGCGTGACCACGTTCTGCCTGGAAGCGCACGTGACCTACCATCGTGAAGTCCGCGCCGGCGACCCGCTGCGCTTCACCACGCGCCTGCTGGCCCACGACGCCAAGCGGCTGCACTTCTTCCACGAGATGTACCACGCCACGGCGGGCTACCTGGCCGCCACCAAGAGCTCATGTCGCTGCACGTGAGCCAGGACACGCGCCGGGGCGCGGCCATGGCCGACGAGGTCCTCGCCCGTCTGGCCCGCATCCAGGCCGCCCACGACCGGCTGCCGCGACCGCCACAGGTGGGGCGCGTCATCGGGCTGGCCAGCCCGCCGACCACGCGCTGACCCGACCGCCGCCGATGCGTCCTGGCGCCGTCCCCATCCCCCGCCGGTCTCCCGGCGGCACCGTTCTTGCTCCGCCTGAACGCGCCATGTCGGCGAGCGACACCGCCTGGCGCGGCTGGCGGGGCTGACCGATGGCCGTGTCCGTGCGCCAGGCCGCCGCCCCGCCGCCCGACGCCCGGCCCGAGGCCGGACCGCGTCCCACCCTCTCGATCGTCGACGCCATGGGCATCATCGTGGGCACGGTCGTGGGCGCCGGCATCTTCCGCACGCCGGCGCTGGTCGCCGGCAACAGCGGCAGCGAGAGCGCCATGCTGAGCGCCTGGCTGCTGGGCGGCGCCATCTCGCTGGTGGGCGCGCTGTGCTATGCGGAGCTGGCCGCGACCTACCCCCACGCCGGCGGCGACTTCCACTACCTGGGACGCGCGTTCGGCCCCCAGCCGGCCTTCCTGTTCGCGTGGGCCCGGCTCACGGTGATCCAGACCGGCTCCATCGCGCTGCTGGCCTTCGTGGTGGGCGACTACGCGACGCAGCTGCGGCCCCTCGGCGAGTTCTCGGCGGCGGTCTACGCGGCCGCCGTCGTGATCGCGCTCACGCTGCTGCATGCCGCCGGCACGCGCAAGGGCACCCGCACCCAGAACCTGCTCACCGCGGCCGAGATCCTGGGGCTGGTGCTGGTGGTGGCGGCGGGGCTGGCCGCCGAGGCGCCGGCGGCGGCCGGCGGCG
>JBBIIW010000643.1:0-1757 GCA_037446305.1 Candidatus Rokuibacteriota bacterium | reverse complement strand
CAGGCGAGCCGCGCGCTCCACCTGCTCCCGCGCCTCGGCGACGGCGCCCAGCTCGAGCAGGCAGCGCACCAGCCAGGCCCCGAAGAAGAGCGGGGCCAGGCCGCGCAGGCGCCCGATGCCGATCTCCCGTTCGGCGACGTCCACGACGGCGCGGAAGCAGGCGGTCGCCTCCCGGTAGTCCCCGAGCGCATGGCGGGCCTGGCCCAGGTAGAAGCGCGCCGTCGTCTCCAGCGTGAGGTCCCCCAGCTCGGAGGCCAGCCCCAGCGCCCGCAGGGCGGCGGCGACCGCCGGCTCGGGATCCCCGACCCACCAGAAGTGATTGGCGCGCAGCGCCGAGATCCGGGCCAGCTCCCGCCGATCCTCCAGCGCCTCGGCCAGCGCCGCCGCCTGGGCCAGGTGGTCGAGGATCCGGTCGGGCCGGCCGAGCGGCAGCAAGGCCCGCCGGAGATCGAGCCGGATCGCCAGCGCCTCCTGCTGCAGCTCGCGCCGGCGCGGTAGCCGCGCCAGCGCCACGAGGGCCTGCTCGAAGCGCCCCACCGCCTCGGCGTGTGCCGAGCGCGCCGCCGCCCGGGCGCCGGCCCGGCGCAGATACGCGACCGCCTCCTCCCACAGCTCGCCCTGGAAGGCGTGGTGCGCCAGGCGATCGATCTGCCGTCCGGCCGCCTGCGGGTCGAGCGACTGGATCGCTTCCACCACGGCGGCGTGCAGCGCCCGCCGCCGCTCCTGCAGCAGGCTGCGGTAGGCCACCTCGTGGGTCAGGGCGTGGCGGAAGCGGTACTCGAGGTCGGGGAACAGGCAGGCCTCGTCGAGCAGCTCCGCCGCCTGCAGCCGCCCGAGGGCGGCCCGCACGGCCTCGTCGCCCAGGCCGGCGACGGCCCTGAGCAGGGCGAGCGGGACGTCCACCCCGATGACCGCCGCCGTCTGCAGGAGGCGCTTGTCCTCCGCCGGCAGGCGGTCGATGCGCGCGGCCAGCACGGCCTGCACGGTGGCCGGGATCTCGAGGCGGTCCGGCATGCGGGCCAGCCGGTAGGCGCCGCGGGCGCCGGCCAGCGCGCCCGTCTCCACCAGGGCCCGCACGCTCTCCTCGAGGAAGAGCGGATTGCCGGCCGCGCGCTCGACCAGCAACCCCTTGAGCGCCTGCAGGCCGGGATCGTCCCCCAGCAGGGCGTCGAGCAGGGCGCCGGCGGGCGCCGGGGGCAGCGGCTCGAGCCGGATCTCCACGTCGGCCTCCCGGCCCAGGCGCGGGCCGGCCTCGGGACGCGCGCTGACGGCCAGGACCACCCGGGCCCCGCCCAGGCGGGCGGCGAGGGCCTGCAGCACCCCCAGCGTGCCGTCGTCGGCCCAGTGCAGGTCCTCGACGACGAGCAGCAGCGGAGCCCGGCGGCTCTCGCAGGCCACGATCCGCGCCACGGCCTCCTGGATCTGCCGCTGTCGCTCCTCGGGGTCCAAAGCGCGGAACGCCCAGTCCTCGGGCAGCGCGTCGAGGAGCGCCAGGACCGGGGCCAGGACGTCCTTCAGGCCCTCGTCCAGCATCAGGAGGCGGCCGGCCACCTTCTCGCGCACGGCCGGGACCGCGTCGCGCTCGCCGATGCCGAAGTAGCGCCGCAGCAGCTCCACGACCGGCAGGGCGCCGGCGCCGCGCCCGTAGGGCACCGCCGCCGCCTCCAGCACCGTCCAGCCCTGCCGCTCCGCCGCCCGCGTCACCTCGTGCAGGAGCCGCGACTTGCCCACCCCCGCCTCGCCCACCACGACGACCG
>JBBIIW010000642.1:0-1761 GCA_037446305.1 Candidatus Rokuibacteriota bacterium | reverse complement strand
GGGCGCCCGGCCCCGGCGGCGAGGCTCAGGCGCAGCCCGGGCGGCTGGCTGAGCTCGACGCTCAGCTCGGCGGCGTTGAGCGCCCGCGCCACGCGCGGCAGCAGGCGCTCGACCAGGGGCGCCAGCCCGATCTCCGACGTCAGGTCCTGCACCGCCTCGTGGATCTCCTCCAGGCGCCGGGCCCGGTCCAGCGCCTGGTCGCTCAGCCGGTTGACCTCGTCCAGCTTGGTGAGCAGCCGGCAGACGAAGCGCTGGTTCAGGTCGCGCAGGTGCGCCACCTCGGCGGCCGGGCTCACCTTCTCGCGCTTGCCGCGCAGGAAGTCGGCCACCTGCCGGGGGAAGGCGTCCACGTCGATGGGCTTGGCGATGTAGCCGTCGCAGCCGGCGACGAGGATACGCTCGCGCTCCTCGGCCGAGGCGTAGGCGGTGACGGCGACGATCGGCGTCGAGGCCAGCTTGGGGAAGGAGCTGAGGGCGGCCGCCACCGCGTAGCCGTCCATGCCCGGCAGGTTGATGTCGAGCAGGATCAGGGCCGGGCGCTCCCGGAGGGCGCTCTCGATCCCCGTCAGGCCCTCGGCCGCCTCGACGATCTCGTGGCCGGCATGCTCCAGGATGCGGCGCACCAGCGTCCGGCAGTCGCTGTCATCCTCGATGTAGAGGATCCTGGCCATGGCTGTCCGCCTTTCGGTGCTGGCCGCGGGCGCCCGGAACCCCATTCATACCGTGTCCCCCGTCCGACCGCAACCGGGTCGCGCCCCGGCGCGGCCGGGCGCGGGGGACGGCTCGCCAAAGTTGACTCCCTCTTTCCCCGGATGCTAGTTCTGGAACAGGCGCGTCTGCGCAGCGCACCTCGAGCCAAGGAGGCGTCGTGATCTTCAACAAGCACGCCCGGGGGGCCCCCAAGGGGGGCGACCTCAGCGCCTTCATCGACGAGGCGTCGGAGATCGAGGGCAAGTACACCTTCACCGGCACCGTGATGATGAACGGCCGGTTCAGCGGCGAGATCCAGACCGCGGACACGCTCATCATCGGCGACAAGGGCGTGGTCAAGGCCAACATCCGGGCCGGCACCGTGGTGGTCAGCGGCGAGGTGACCGGCAACGTGCTGGCCACCGAGCGGGTCGAGCTGCGGGGCACCGCGCGCGTGTTCGGCGACGTCGAGGCGCCGGTGGTGGTGGTCGAGGAAGGCGTCGTCTTCGAGGGCCACTGCCGGATGACGAAGACGCCCGAGCCGGGCGACCGCAACCTTTCCGTCGTCGCCCTGAGCCGCTGAGCCGCGCCCGCCTCAGCGGGCCAGGGCCACGCAGGCCACGCCGGCCAGGATGACGGCGGCCCCGGCCAGCCGGCGCCCCAGCCGGCCCTCCTCGAGCCACAGCCCGCCCAGCAGGGTCGAGAGCACGATCGAGACCTCGCGCGCCGCCACCACGTAGCCGGCCTTCGAGAGCTGGAAGGCGAACAGGACGAGCAGGTAGGCGGCGAGGGTCATCAGGCCCGCCCCCACGATCGTCCCCCGGTTGGCCCGCCACTCATCGGCCAGGCTCGCCCGCTGCGCGAGCACGAGCGGCAGCAGCAGGGCCAGCGTGCCCGCGAACATCAGGCCGATGTAGGGCACCGGGTGCATCCGCATGACGCCGCCCTTGTCCACCAGCGCGTAGCCGGCGATCGCGAGCCCGGTGGCCAGCGCCCAGACGGTGCCGCCCGCCCCGGCCCGGCGCGCCGCCGCCGGCCCCCCCCGCGGGCCTAGGTGCAGCGCCACGATGC
>JBBIIW010000641.1:0-1762 GCA_037446305.1 Candidatus Rokuibacteriota bacterium | reverse complement strand
ATGGCGGGCGCCAGCACGAGCGCCAGCACCGCCAGCGCCGGCAGCGGCAGCCAGCCCGCCTCGCGCGGCCAGATGCGGCGGACGACGCGCCGCGGCTCGAGCGCCTGCACCCGCTCCGCGGCATCGGCGATCAGCGCCTCGACCAGCGGGGTGCGGTCGGGACGGCCGGCCCACTCGAGCGCCGTGCTCACTCGATCCTGCAGCCCGAAGTGGCGGTCCACCAGCCGGGCCGCCTCCAGCGGGGACACCCGCCGGGTCAGCCCCCAGAGGACGCCGACAACCACGCCGGCCGTCACGGCCCCCACCGCCGCCGTCACCGCCCACGGCCCCAGCACGGACTTGAGCGCCAGCGCGGCCACGCCGGCCAGTCCCCCGTAGAAGAGTCCCCGGATCGCGTGATGCTCCGCCCGGCGGCGGCGGACCTGATGTGCGATGCGGCGGGCGAGGAGGCCCAGGGCCCCGGCGTGCCCGGCGCCGCTCATCGCAGGAACGCTTCCTTGCCCTGGGCCAGCAGCCCCTCGGCGCTGGCGACGATGTCGGCGATGAGGCCGTCGACGTCGACCGCCTCGGCCTCCCCCTCGAAGTTCAGGATGATGCGGTGCCGCAGGGCCGGCGCCGCCAGGGCCTTGAGATCCTCGGCGCTGACGTTGTACCGCCCCTCGGTGAGGGCCCGGACCTTGCCGCCCAGGATCAGGGCCTGGGCGCCGCGCGGGCTGGCGCCGTAGCGCACGAAGCGCCGGGTCGGCTCCGGCGCCGGCGCCCACTCCGGATGGGTGGCCATGATGATCGTCGAGGCCAGGTCCCGGATGTGGCTGGCCACCGGCACCTCGCGGATCAGCTCGCGAAAGCTCAGCACCGCCGCCCCGTTCATCACCCGCTCCACGGCCACCGTTCGGGCGTGGGTGGTGCGCTCGATGATGGCGTTCAGCTCCTCCAGGGCCGGATAGCGGACGCGCAGCTTGAAGAGGAACCGGTCGAGCTGGGCCTCCGGCAGCGGGTACGTGCCCTCCATCTCGATCGGGTTCTGGGTGGCCAGGACGAAGAACGGCGCCGGCAGCGGCCGCGAGGCCCCGCCCACCGTCACCGCCCCCTCCTGCATGCCCTCCAGCAGCGCGGACTGGGTCTTGGGCGTGGCCCGGTTGATCTCGTCGGCCAGCAGGATGTTGGCGAAGATGGGCCCGTGCTGGAACTGGAAGTGGCGGCGGCCCTCCGCATCCTCCACGATGATGTTCGTGCCCACGATGTCGGCCGGCATCAGGTCGGGCGTGAACTGGATGCGGGAGAACTTCAGGTCCAGCCCCTCGGCCAGGGTCTTGATGAGCAGCGTCTTGCCCAGGCCGGGCACGCCTTCCAGCAGCACGTGGCCGCCGGCGAACATCCCGATGAGCACGTGGGTGATGATCTCCCGGTGACCGACGATGACCTTCTCGACTTCGTTGCGGAGGGCGTCGAAGGCGGTGACGAACTCACGCACCCGGGCCTCTTGGGTCATCCACGTCTCCTCTCTGAGGCTCGGCTGCGCCCGCGTGCTCGCGCGCGCGTCGGGCCTGACTCGATTCTATCGTCACAAGCAACTTGGCTGCCAACTCTTCCATCGCGTGTCTCGAGCAGGAGGTCCACCGCCGCCACCGAGCGCGGCCCCACGATGATCGGGTTCACGTCGAGCGCCTGCAGCCGGCCGCCGAACGCCTCGGCCAGACGCGCCACGCCGAGCAGGGCGCGCACCAGGCCCCGCCGCTCCCCCGGTGGCGCGCCGCGCCAG
>JBBIIW010000640.1:0-1770 GCA_037446305.1 Candidatus Rokuibacteriota bacterium | reverse complement strand
CAGCTCGTGCCCGACGGCGTCCACCACGTCGCGCTCCCGGGCCAGGGCGTGCAGCGCCCGCGCGTAGGGGCGGGCGGCGGCGCCGGCGAGGGCCACGCGTCAACCGATCCGGCCGATCGCCTCGGCCACGATGCGCTGGTGATCGGGCTCGCGGAGGCTGCGCCGGACGAGCTTCTCGGCCACCGCGGTGGCGAGGTCGGCGACTTCCCGCCGCAGCTCCTCGCGCGCCCGCCGGATGTCGGCCTCCGTCTGCGCCCGCGCCGACTCGACCAGGCGCTGGGCCTCGGCGCGCGCCGCGTCCACCAGCCGGCGCTGCTCCTCGGCCGCCTCCTTGAGCGCCTGCTCCCGAATGCTCGCCGCCTCCGCGTGCGCCTGCCGCAGCCGGGCCGCGTTCTCCTCGGCCTGCCGCGCCGCCTCCGCGCGCGCCGCCTGCGCCTCTTCCAGCGAGCGCCGGATCGCCGTGCTGCGCTCCTCCATCTTGGCCAGGAACGGCCTGTAGAGCAGCCGCTGCAGGATCAGGAGGAGGATGATGAAGTTGACGGCCTGGACGATCAGCGACTTGTCGAGATTGATGAGGCCGCCGCCGTGCTCACCCTCCGCCTCGGCGGCCGCCGCGGTCACGGGTCCCGCCAGCACGGCCAGCGTGAGCAGCGCGCACAGGAATCCCACCAGCCAGACCCGTCCGCGATGACGCATGAGGAGATCTCCAGTTGCGATGCAAGCGTCCGTGTCAGTTGCGCTGCACGGCGGTTGTGAAAACTATCACGCGTGCCCGGCCGCGTCAACCACCACCCGCTGAGCCCGCGATGACGCCGCCGCCGATCACCAGGTCGTCCTGGTACCACACCACCGACTGCCCGGGGGTGACCGCTCGCTGCGGCACGTCGAACACGACCTCCGCCCGATCCCCGCCCACGGCCCGGAGCGTCGCCGGCGCCGGCTCGTGGCGGTGGCGAATCTTCGCCTGGACCCGCACGGGCCCGGCCGGTGGCTCCCCCGCAATGAAGTTGACCTGCTCGGCCCGGAGCACCCGTCGCTCGAGGTCCTCGGCACCGCCGACCGTGACGGTGTTCGTGGCCGCGTCCAGATCCACGACGTAGAGGGGCCGGCCGAGCGCCAGGCCCAGGCCCTTCTTCTGGCCCACGGTGTAGCGGGCCAGGCCCTGGTGCTCCCCCAGCTGCCGCCCCTGGCGATCCACGATCGGGCCGGGGCGGAAGATCCCGGGGTCGCGGTCGTGGAGAAACGTCCGGTAGTCCCCGGAGATGAAGCACAGCTCCTGGCTCTCGGGCTTGTCCGCCGTCGCCAGCCCCAGGCGGCGGGCGTGCGCCCGCACCTCCTCCTTGGTCAGGTCCCCGACCGGAAACCGCGCGCCGGCCAGCTGGGCCTGCGTGAGGGGCCAGAGGAAGTCGCTCTGGTCCTTGCGCCGGTCGCGGCCCCGCCACAGCTGGTAGCGGCCGGTGCCCGGATCCCGGGTCACCCGCGCGTAGTGGCCGGTGGCGACGCCGGTCGCGTCCCAGGCCCGCGCCCGGCGCAGCAGCGAGCCGAACTTCAGCTCGGTGTTGCACGCCAGGCACGGCACGGGCGTGCGGCCGGCCCGGTAGGCGGCGACGAAGCGATCGATGACCGCGCGCGCGAACTCGTCCTCGCTGTCGAGCACGTAGTGCGGGATGCCGAGCGTCCGGGCCACCCGCCGCGCGTCGTCGGTGGCCTCGGTGCCGCAGCAGCTGCCGAAGCGCCGGGCCGGCTCCGCCGGCTCCCGCCACGGCCACA
>JBBIIW010000639.1:0-1776 GCA_037446305.1 Candidatus Rokuibacteriota bacterium | reverse complement strand
CACCGATGGCCTCGCCGGCCGCCAGGACCGGCGCCCCGGCCTCCGCGTCCCAGGCCAGGCTGGCGCTGGCCAGCGACAGGGGCGCGGGAGGCACCCAGGCCCGCCCGACGTGGACGACCAGCGTCAGCGCCAGCGCCAGGACGCCGAGCGCGGCGACCGCCCGGCGCCAGGGCCAGCCGCTGGCCCGCCAGAGCGCCGGCGCGAGGGCCATCGCGGACGCCCACGTCGAGAGGATGAGCGCGGGGTGGGGCGGCACGCCGACGAGCGGCAGCGCCATGTTGAGGGCGCCGAAGACGCAGACGACGAAGAACAGCGAGCCGACCCACGGCCGGGGGTGCACCAGCGCGCGGTACCAGGGGTCGAAGGTCGTGATCAGCGCCAGGACCGCCAGCACGACGAAGAAGACCGCGTTCGGCGAGTCGAGCGTCGTGCTGGCCCAGTAGGCCGGCAGCAGGAACAGCAGGAGCCCGTGGTAGAGCGTCTGCACCGTGTAGTCCACGCCGGTGACGACCAGGCGCGCGGCGCGGCGCGGCGAGTGCTCCAGGGGCCGCCGGCGGATCTCGGTCAGCAGGGCGACCAGCAGCCACAGCAGCAGGGTGTAGCCGACGATCCAGCCGACGTGGGGCAGCTCGCGGCGGAAGACGAAGAGCGCGAGCAGGCCGCCCACCAGCGAGGCGACCGAGACGCCCCAGCGCTCCAGCCAGCGCCCGGCCGGCGAGGCCCGGAGCGCCTGCAGCCGCACCCGGACCGCGGGCGGGGCCTGGGGCACGTCCGACTCGCTCACGCCGGCGGCGGCCCGAGCACCTCGGCGATCCGGCGGGCGACCTCGTCGCGGCGCAGCGCCGCCACGCAGTCGAGCAGCTCGGCCCGCAGCGCATGCTCGCCGACCCGGGCCGCGACCAGGTCGAGCGCCATCGCCCGCACGGCCCCCTCCAGCGCGCAGATCTCCCGCAGGACCCGGGCGATGGACGGCTCGCGGGCCGCCACCTGGAGGATCAGGTCCACGTCCCCGGCGTTCACGTGACCTTCGCCCCCGGCGGAAGCTCCCGGTCCACGGTCAGGATGGCCAGGCGGTCGCCGGCCGAGGCCGCCAGCAACATCCCCTGCGACTCGACGCCCATCAGCCGGGCCGGCTCCAGGTTGGCGACGATCACGATCTTCCGTCCCACCAGGTCGCCCGGGGCATAGTGCTCGGCGATCCCGGCCACCACCGTCCGCCGCTCGGCGCCCAGCGAGACGGTGAGCTTGAGGAGCTTCCGGGACTTCGGGACCGCCTCGGCCGCCACGACCTCGGCCACCCGCAGCTCCGCCCGGCGGAACTCCTCGAGCGTCAGGAGCGCCGGCGCGCCGGCCGGAGTCGCCTCCGCGGCCGGGCCGGCGGGCAGGCTCTCGACCCGCGGGAAGAGGCCGGAGAGGCGCGTCACGGGCGGGATGGTGTCGGCGGGCCCGAAGACCGCCCGGGCCAGCGCCGGCGGCTGACGGTCGCCGATCGCCTCCCGGATCTTCGCGGCGGCGTCGGGCAGGAACGGCGCCGTCATGATGCCCAGGAAGCGGAGCGCCTCGGCCAGCGTGGCCAGCACCCGCCGCAGCTCGGGCTCGCGACCGGTGTCCCGGGCCAGCGCCCACGGCTGGCGGGCGTCGATGAAGCGGTTGACGACGCCGATGAACTCCCAGAGGGCTTCCAGCGCCCGCTGGAAGGCGAACTCGTCCATGGCCTGCTCGACCGCCTGCCGGGCCCGGGCGGCGCCGTCGCGGACGGCCGCCTCGCCCGCGACG
>JBBIIW010000638.1:0-1779 GCA_037446305.1 Candidatus Rokuibacteriota bacterium | reverse complement strand
GCAGCCGCTGGCGGCGGTGCCGCCGGGCACCGGCGCGGTGGCCGCGCTGGCGGCCGCCGTGGTCTATGTCCAGATCGTGTTCGGCGCCCTGCTCACCCACGCCGGGCGGCTGGACCTGCACCTGGCCGGCGCCCTGGCGGTGTTCGCCCTCGTGCCGGTGGTGACGGCCCGCCTCCGGCCCAGCGGCGACGCCGTGGCCGCGCCCGTGGCCCGGGCGCTCCTCGTCCTGCTCGGCGTGCAGGCCGTGCTCGGCGTCGGGGCCTATCTCGCGCGCGTGTGGCCGCCGGAGGGCGCCGGGGCCCAGGCGCTCGCGCTGGCCCTGCCCGTCACCCACCGGCTGGTGGGCGGGCTCATCCTGGCCTGCGCGGTGATCCTGGCCGTCCGGCTGTGGGCGGCGCCCGCGGCGGCGCGGCAGCGCGCCGCCCTCGAGCAGCCGGCGTGAGCGAGATCGCCGTGCGCGCCGTGGCTGCCCGGGCCGCGCCGGTGGTCCGCGCCCGCCGGCACGTGGCCGCCGACCTGCTGGCCCTGACCAAGCCCCGCGTGGTGGTCATGGTCCTGGTCACCACGCTGGCCGGGTACTACGCGGGCGTGCAGGGCGTGCCCGACTACGCGCGCGTCCTGCACCTGGTGCTGGGCACGCTGCTGGCGGCCGGCGGCACCCTGGCGCTGAACCAGTACTGGGAGCGCGAGGTGGACGGACGCATGGAGCGCACGCGGACCCGGCCGCTGCCCGACGGCCGCCTGTCGCCGCAGCTCGCGCTGGCCTTCGGCGCCCTGATCACCGTGGCCGGTGTCGCCTACCTGACCGTCTTCGTCCACGGCCTGGCGGGGGCGGTGACCGCGGCCACGGCCGTGCTCTACCTCTTCGCCTACACGCCGCTCAAGCTGCGCACGGCGCTCTGCACGGTGGTGGGCGCCGTCCCCGGCGCCCTGCCGCCGGTGACCGGCTGGGTGGCGGCCCGGAGCGAGCTGGGGCTGGGCGCCGGCATCCTCTTCGGCATCCTGTTCCTGTGGCAGCTGCCGCACACGCTGGCCATCGCGCGCCTCTACCGGGAGGACTACGCGCGGGCGGGGGTGCGCGTGCTGCCGGTGGTCGACCGGGACGGGGCCAGCACCGAGCGGCAGATCGTCAGCGCCTGCCTGGCCCTGCTGGCGGTGAGCCTGCTGCCCACCCTGATCGGCATGGCGGGCGGCGTCTACTTCGTGGGGGCGTTCCTGGCCGGGGCCGCCCTGGCGATCCTCGGCGCCCTGCAGGCCTGGCAGCCGACGGCGGCCGCCGCCCGCCGGGTGCTCCTGGCCTCGCTGCTGTACCTGCCGGTGGTCCTGGCCCTGCTGGCGCTGGACAAGGCATGACGCGCAACGCGCTCGCGGACAGGAATCGCCGGGTCGCCCGCATCCTCCTGGCCATCATGGGCACGCTGGCCCTGGCCACCCTGCTGGCGGGCATCCGATGGTAGCGCGGCTGCTGGAGGCGCCGCCGGAGGTCCGCCGGCGCACCAACGGTTACCGGCCGCCGCCGCCGCCGCCCACCGGCGGGGGCGACGGACCCGACGGCGAGCCCTCGCCGCGGCGGCCGCTGCTCGACAACGCGCTGCTGGCCACGCTGTTCTTCATCGGCGCCGAGGTGATGTTCTTCGCCGGCCTGGTCTCGGCGTTCTGGGTGCTCCGGCTGGCCGCGCCCGTGTGGCCGCCGCCGCTGCAGCCGCGGCTGCCGGTGGAGATCACCGGCGTCAACACGCTGGTCCTGCTCGCCTCGAGCAGGGCATCTCGGAGCTGGCG
>JBBIIW010000637.1:0-1782 GCA_037446305.1 Candidatus Rokuibacteriota bacterium | reverse complement strand
GGCCGCGATGGCCAGCCCGCCGTAGAGGGCGCCGGTGACCCGCCAGCCGACGGCGACGGCCCCCAGGGCCACCGCGGCCGAGACGCCGGCCTTGCCCACGTCGCCCGAGAAGTTGTAGGTGCCGAGCGCGGCGCGCCGGCCGCCGGCCTCGAAGGCCTTGGCGATGAGCGAGGAGGACAGGGGATGCTGCACGCCGGAGCCCAGCCCGGCGGCGAGCAGGAGGACGAGCAGCGGCAGGAAGCCCCCGGCCGTGCCGGCCAGCACGAACCCCAGCCCGGTGACCGCGGTGCCGGCGACCAGGAGCCGCCGCTCGCCCCAGCGCTCGGCCAGCAGGCCGGCCGGCACCTGGAACACGGCCATCCCGCCGGTGTAGGTCGTGCGGATGATGCCGACCTGGGCCAGGGTGAGCCCGAACTCCGAGGCCCAGAGCGGCAGCAGCACGTAGAGGAGGTCGGAGAAGCCGTCGTGCAGGAAGTGCAGGGCCGACGTGCAGACCAGGACCGCGCGGGCCCGCGGGTTCACGGCTCGATCATCCTCCAGGGCGTGCCCGGGCCGCAAGCGGCGGGGCTGCGCCCCGCCCCGGACCGGAGTATCGTGGGGGCGATATAATCCCGCATTCAAGCGGGTGGGAGGCCCGAGCGACAGCAGACAGGACCGCCGGAAAAGGAGCCGACGATGACACGATTCGTGGTGGCGGCGGTGGTGGCCGGTCTCGTGGTCGGGCTGCTGGTGGGGTACCTCTGGTGGGGCCGCAACGTGCAGCGCATGCAGGCTGACCTGGCCTCGCTCCAGGGCCAGCAGGCGGCGGCCGAGGTGGCCCGGGAGCGGCTGAAGGCGACCGAGGCGGAGCTCCAGGCCGAGCGGGAGCGGCGGGCGCAGCTCGAGCTGGCGATCAGCCGGGGTCAGAAGTAGCGCGCCGATGCCGATCAGCATCACTCGCGTCTACACGCGCACCGGTGACCGCGGCGAGACGGCCCTGGTCGGCGGCAAGCGGGTGCCGAAGGACTCCCCGCGGATCGAGGCCTACGGGACCATCGACGAGCTGAACGCGGTCATCGGGCTGGCCCGCACCTTCAACGAGGAGCGTCTGGCCGAGAGCGAGCACCGGCGCTGGCTGGACGAGGTCCTGCGCCGCCTCCAGAACGAGCTGTTCGATCTGGGCAGCGAGCTGGCCACGCCGCCCGACGCCGAGTACGAGGGGATGTTCAAGGTCGGCGAGGCCGAGGTCACCGCGCTGGAGCGGCTGATGGACCAGTGCCAGCGCGACCTGGCGCCGCTGAAGTCGTTCACGCTCCCCGGCGGCGGCCGCGTCAACGCCTTCCTGCATCACGCCCGCACCGTCTGCCGCCGGGCCGAGCGCGACGTCCTGCGGCTCAGCCGGGTGGAGCCCGTCAACGAGTGGGTGCTGAAGTACGTCAACCGGCTCAGCGACGCGCTGTTCGTCCTCGGCCGCTGGGTGGCCCGGCACACGGGCGAGCAGGAGTACCTCTGGGAGCGCGGCCTGCGCGGCCACGCCCGCCCCCGGGGTCCCGCGTAGCGTTCCGGCGCGTCACGATCCCTCCCGGCGGTCCGGAGGGTGCAGGGGGCCGGCCAGCAGGTCCCGGGCGGCATCCGGGCGGCCCAGCCGCAGCGACTCGAGCACCCGGTCGCGGGCGGCCCGCAGCGAGGGCTGGACCTCCAGATCGTCCGGCATGAGACCGGGCCGCGGCGGCCCGCCGGCCTCGCCCCAGCGGCCGACGACCAGCCGGGAGCCCGCCGCCGCCGAGCGCAGCCGCTTGACCA
>JBBIIW010000636.1:0-1783 GCA_037446305.1 Candidatus Rokuibacteriota bacterium | reverse complement strand
CGCCGGCGGCCCCCGACGCCGGCGTCTGACCGGCCGTCCCGCCCCGCGCCGGCACGGTATAATCCGGGCACCATGGCAGCGCTCCCCGAGGCCCGCAAGCGTGCCCTGCGCCGCGAGCTGGAGGCGCTCGTCGGCTCCGGGGGTGTCCTGAGCGACCCCGACGAGCTGCTGGTGTACGAGTCCGACGGCCTGACCCTGTTCCGGGCCCTGGCCGACTTCGTCGTCTTCCCCACCTCGGCCGAGCAGGTCGCCGCCGTCGTCAGGCTGGCCAACCGCGAGGACCTGCCCTTCGTGGCCCGCGGTGCCGGCACGGGCCTGTCGGGGGGCTGCCTGCCGGCCGAGGGCGGTCTGGTGATCTCGCTGATGCGGATGAACCGCATCCTCGAGGTGGACTACGACAACCAGCTGGCCGTGGTGGAGCCCGGCCTGGTGAACCTCCACCTGAGCTGGGCGGTCGGCCCGCGCGGCTACTACTACGCGCCCGATCCCTCGAGCCAGCAGGCCTGCACCATCGGCGGCAACATCGCCAACAACTCGGGCGGGCCGCACACGCTGAAGTACGGCGTCACCACCAACCACGTGCTGGGACTCGAGGTGGTCATGCCGGACGGCGAGATCGTCTGGCTGGGGGGCCGGACCCGGGAGAGCCCCGGCTACGATCTGGTGGGTGTCTTCGTCGGGTCCGAGGGCACGTTCGGGATCGCCACCAAGATCGTCGTGCGCATCCTCAAGAAGCCCCAGGCCGTCAAGACCGTCCTGGCCGTCTTCGACCGGGTCGAGCAGGCCTCGGCGGCCGTCTCGGCGATCATCGCCCGCGGGCTGGTCCCGGCCGCCGTGGAGATGATCGACCAGCTCACCATCCAGGCGGTCGAGGACGCCTTCGGCTGCGGCTATCCGCGCGACGCGGCGGCCGCCCTCCTGGTGGAGGTGGACGGGCTGGCGGCGGGCCTGGACACGGAGGCCGCGCGCATCGCCGAGGCCTGCCGCGACGCCGGGGCCCGCGAGGTCCGCACGGCGCGCGACGAGGCCGAGCGGCAGCTGCTGTGGAAGGGCCGCAAGTCCGCCTTCGGCGCCTACGGCCGCGTGTCGCCCGCCTACATGGTCATGGACGGCGTGATCCCCCGCACCAAGCTGCCCTACGTGCTGGGGCGGGTGAACGAGATCGTGGCCGCCCACGGGCTGCGGGTCGGCAACGTCTTCCACGCCGGCGACGGCAACCTGCACCCCAACATCCTGTACGATCCCCGGCGGCCGGGGGAGGAGGCGCGGGTGATGGCCGCCGGCGCCGAGATCATGAAGCTCTGCGCCGACGTCGGCGGCTCGATCTCCGGCGAGCACGGCATCGGCCTCGAGAAGGCCGACTTCATGCCGTTCATCTTCTCGGCCGCGGACCTGGACGTCATGCTGCGCCTCAAGCGGGCGTTCAACCCGGCCGGCCGCTGCAATCCGGGCAAGATGTTCCCCACCCGCAAGACGTGCGGCGAGGCGGGCCCGACCGCCTACCGGCCGCACCCGATCGAAGAAAAGGGCCTGGCCCAGCGCTTCTAGCGCGGGGCCGCGCGCGCGTGGAGACCGCGCTGCTCGACAAGCTCCGCGCCATCGTCGGCTCCCCGCACGTCCTGACCGGGACCGACCTCGGCCCCTATGTGGTCGAGGGCCGCACGCCGGAGGCGGCGGTGTTCCCGGGCTCCGTGGACGAGGTCCGCGCGGTGATGGAGGTGGCCGCGGCCTCGGCCCTGCCGGTGGTCCCGTGGGGCGGCGGCACCGCGGCCGCCGCCATGGC
>JBBIIW010000635.1:0-1793 GCA_037446305.1 Candidatus Rokuibacteriota bacterium | reverse complement strand
GGCGCCCCGGGCGGCTGCTGCGCGAGCGCCGGCTGCAGGCCCAGGCAGGCCAGCAGGCCGGCCGCGACCAGGACGCACGGCCTCATGATCGGTCCTCCTGGCCGGTGACGGCGACGAACCGGAAGCCGCCGCTGGCCCGCACGATGGTGCCGGGGCGGGGGAAGTGCGCGGCCAGGACGAGGACGCCGGTGTCGGCATGGCGCTCGATGAACGCCCGCCGGGTGGCGGCGGCGGCCTGGCGATCGTGGCAGAAGATGCTGGACCACTGGGGCTCGGCGACCTGCACGGTGCGGTGCATGAGGTCGCCGCTGAACACCGCCTCGCCGGCGCCCGTCCGCAGCCGCAGGCAGGCGTGGCCCGGGGTGTGCCCGGGCGAGGGCTCCAGGCGCAGCCAGGGATCGATGACGTGATCGCTCGCGACCAGCCGGGCCTGGCCGGCCTCCACCACCGGCAGCACGCTGTCCGCGATGCACTCGTCCTTCTCCCACCGCCAGTACTCCCACTCCTCGCCGACGAAGAGGTACGTGGCGCGGGGGAAGGTGGGCACCCAGCGGCCGCCGACCAGCCGGGTGTTCCAGCCCACGTGATCCACGTGCAGGTGCGTGCAGACGACGACGTCCACCTGCTCGGGCCTCACCCCGGCCCCGGCCAGGTCGGCCAGGTAGGAGCCCTGACGGCGGTGCCAGAGGGCGTTGCCCTCGCGGGGCTTGTCGTTGCCGACGCCCGTGTCCACCAGCACGGTGTGGCGGGGCGTGCGCACGATGTAGGTCTGGATGCGCGAGGCCAGGTCGCCCACGCGCTCGTCGAAGAAGTCGGGCTTCAGCCAGGCCAGGTGCCGGGCCACCCGGTCGCTGGAGGCGTCGGGGAGCAGCGTCGTGGTGGGGAAGGTGGAGCGCGGGATCTCGACGACCGACGTCACGGACACCTCGCCGAGCTGGATCATGGGTCCCCCCGGAGCGCCGGGCGCGGCGCGCCGCCTACTGTACACCCTCGGCCCCCGGGGCGGGCCGGGCGCGTGCTAGACTCCCCGGGGCGTGGCGTACCGCATCGGCATCGACGTCGGCGGCACCTTCACCGACCTGGTGGCGGTCGACGACGAGGGCCGCGTGGCCTTCGCGAAGTCGGCCTCCACGCCCCCCGATCCCTCCCGCGGCGTGCTGGACGGCCTCGAGCGCCTGGCGCGCGAGCTGGGCGTGGACCGGGCCGCCCTGCTCGGGGCCACCGAGCGCATCGTCCACGGCACGACGGTCGCCACCAACGCGCTGATCGAGCGCCGGGGCGCCCGGGTCGGCCTGCTCACCACCGAGGGCCATCGCGACGTCCTCGAGATGCGCGAGGGCCTCAAGGACGACCGCTACAACCTCCGGCTGCCGCCGCCCGTGCCGCTGGTGCCCCGCGCCCGGCGCCTGGGCGTGCGCGAGCGCCTGCGAGCCGACGGCCGGGTCGCCGTGCCCCTGGACCGCCGCTCCCTGGCCCGGGCCATCGGCGCCCTGCGCCGGGCCGGCGTCGAGGCCGTCGCCATCTGCTACCTGCACGCGTGGCGCGACGGTCGCCCCGAGCGGGCCACGGCAGCCGCGGTGCGCCGGGCGCTGCCCGGCGTCTACCTGTCGCTCTCGTCGGAGGTCCTGCCGCAGATCAAGGAGTACGAGCGCGTCTCGGCCACGGTCGTCAATGCCTACGTCGGGCCGATCCTGGCCGCCTACCTGCAGCGCCTCGAGCGGCGGCTGCGCGAGGCCGGCTTCCGGGGGCCGGTCCTCGTGATGCAGTCGCACGGCGGCGTGGCACCCGTCGCC
>JBBIIW010000634.1:0-1795 GCA_037446305.1 Candidatus Rokuibacteriota bacterium | reverse complement strand
GGCGCTCGGCGATCGTCCTGGCCGGGCGCGTGGCGGCCGCGGGCTCTGCGGTCCGCGCCCTCAGGCGCCGCGCAGGGCGGCCACGTACTCGGCGGTCGTCGTCACCCAGCCGAAGAAGCGCTGGACGTTCTCCATGGTGGCCTCGTGCAGGTGCGGCGGGCCCGAGGCCAGGCTGCAGTCGGCCACCCACAGCGGGAAGTACTCCAGGAAGAACGCGTCGCGCAGCGTGGACTCCACGCAGACGTTGCTGGCCACGCCGGTGAAGACCAGCGTGCGCACGTCGCGCTCGCGCAGCAGCGCGTCCAGGTTCGTCGAGTAGAAGCCGCTGTAGCGCGGCTTGTGGATCACCAGGTCCTCCGGCTCGGGCTTCAGCTCGTCCACCAGGGCGTAGTCCCACGTGCCCTGGATCATCAGCGTGCCCTCCAGGTCCGGCCGCCGGCGCATCAGCCTGAGGGCGTTGGCCTTGTGCCAGTTGGGCGAGGTGGGCCCGCCGGCGTCCCGCAGATCGCGCGCCCAGCCCATCTGGAGGAAGACCACGTGCATGCCGGCCGGGCGCGAGGCGGCCAGCACCTCGCGTGTGCGGGCGATGACCCCGGGGGCGCCCGAGATGTCCACCCCGAAGAGGTCCAGGTAGCCGCCCCTGGAGGCGAAGGCGTTCTGCATGTCCACCACGATGACCGCGGTGCGCCGGGGCTCGAGCGCCAGCGGCTCGGGGCGGGCGGGGATGCTGACGGCTTGCGGCTGCGGGCTGGCGCGGTCGGGGCTCATGGGGTCCTCTTTGCGCGTCGTGCGCTGGGTCTGGTCCTCCGGCTGCGCTCCGGCGGCGCCGCCGGGCGCTCGCGCGGCCCGGGCCGGCGGCGGTCGCTCGGGCCGCTATGAGACTGGATTCCCGGGCGAAAATCAATAGGGCCGGCTAGAATCGGGCCCCGGAGGCGCCCATGCGCATCATGGTCATCAACCCCAACACGACGGCGAGCATGACCCGGAAGATCGGCGAGGCGGCCCGGGCCGTGGCCGCGCCGGGCACGGAGATCGTCGCCTGCAACCCCGCCGGCGGCCCCGTCTCGATCGAGGGCCACTACGACGAGGCGCTGAGCGTGCCGGGGCTGCTCGAGGAGGTGCGCCGGGGCGAGGCCGAGGGTGTGGACGGCTACGTCATCGCCTGCTTCGGCGACCCCGGCCTGCTGGCCTGCCGCGAGATCGCCCGCGGGCCGGTCCTGGGCATCGCCGAGGCCGCCATGCACGCGGCGGCGTTCGTCGCCACCGGCTTCTCCATCGTCACCACGCTGGCCCGCACGCGCGTCATCGCCGCCGACCTGGTCGAGCGCTACGGCATGGGGCGCTTCTGCCGCGCCATCCGGGCCACCGACCTGCCCGTGCTGGAGCTGGAGCGCGAGGGCTCGGAGGCCCGCCGCGTCGTGCTCGAGGAGTGCAAGCGCGCCCTGGCCGAGGACCACAGCGGGGCCATCGTGCTGGGCTGCGCCGGCATGGCCGACCTGGCCGCCGAGATCCAGCAGGCCCTCGGCGCCCCCGTCATCGACGGCGTCGCCGCCGCGGTCAAGTTCGTCGAGGGCCTGGTGGGCATGGGCGTGGGCACGAGCAAGGTGGGCGACCTCGCCTGGCCGCTGCCGAAGACCTACACCGGGGCGATGGCCCACCTGGCGCCGGGCGCGGCGGTGGGGCAGGCGGCGTTGACCGGGGCCGGGCGGCAGGCGGCGCGGGGCGGTTCGCCTCGCTGGAATCGACGGCGGCCGGTATCTCGGCCGAAGGGCCGCTGTGGCAGTTTCTCTCGGCC
>JBBIIW010000633.1:0-1796 GCA_037446305.1 Candidatus Rokuibacteriota bacterium | reverse complement strand
CTCGACGAATATCCCCTCGCAGCGGGGATTCCTCGGGGCCGGCTTCGTCGTCGTGGGCAGCATCCGGCACATCGGCGCCTGGCGTCCGAAATTCTCGCTCGCCCGCGGCGGCGAACCCGGCCGCCATCCGGCGCGGCGCGAGGCGGCGTGAGCGGGCGCCCGGCTACCGGGGCCCCGGCGCCCGGACGGGCGGGTCGTCGGCCGCCGCCAGCAGTGCCTGGACCCGCCGGCGCAGCTCGGGCATCAGGAACGGCTTGATGACGGCCGGGACCCGGGTGCGGGTGACGAAGTCGTGCACGTCCCGGCTCAGGTCCCCGGTGATCAGGATGAGCCGGCGCAGCATCGCCGGCCGCGACGCGGCCAGCGCCTCGTGGAAGCCCCGCCCGTCCAGGCCGGGCATGCGGATGTCGCTGATGATGCCGTCGTAGGAGCGCTGGCCGAGCCTCTCCAGCGCCTCCTCGGCGCTGACCGCGGTGTCCACCTCGTAGGCGTCGATGAACAGATCGCGCAGCATGCTCAGCAGCGGCAGGTCGTCGTCGACGATCAGGAGCCGGGGCACCACGCGGGAGGCGGTAGCAAGAAGCACACCACGGCGCCCGCTCGCGGAGAGGTCGCCGTCTTTCCGTCGCCGCCGGCGGCGCGGTGGCGGCGCCGGCCTGTCAAGATGGCCGCTCGGCCGCCACCGCGACACGCCGGCGTGGCGGGACCAGCCGACCGCGCAGTTCGGTGGCGCTAGAACCGGAAGGTGACGCCGCCCACCACGTGGTGCGTGGACAGCGGCGTCTCGACCTCGACCCCGTCGAGGTCGAACTCGGGCTTCTGGTAGGTGAAGCGGTACTCGGCGAAGGCGCCCACGTTCCGGGTGAACATGTACGTCGCGCCGACCCCGGCCCCCAGCCCCACCGTCGTCACCGTATCGGACTCGTCGATGGCGACGCCCACCGCGGGCGCCTCGATCTTGATGTCGAACGAGGAGACGAACAGCACCGGGCCGGCGAACACATAGGGCTGGAAGCGTCCTTCGGGGACCTGCGGGTCGCGGACGGCCTGGCCCCGCACCAGCAGGCTGAGCCCGATCCCGGTCACACTCAGATCCATCTCGGCCGTCACGGGGCCCAGGAGCGGATCCACCACGGTCTCCCGGTCGGGGTCGAACTCGGGCCGAAAGTAGAACGCGTCGAGCGCCACCCCGAGCATGCCGAACCAGTACCCGAGCCTCCCGCCGGCGGTGACGCTCGCCCGGTAGCTCTGCTCGTCGCGCTCCGTGATCCCGTCCACCGTCACGTCGACGTCGGCGTCCTGCGTGATCGCGCTCCCGGCGAAGAGGTCCAGCAGCCATTCGGCCGACGCCGGACGGGGAGCGGTGAGGAGGGCGATCAGCGCGAGCAGGGCGACCACAGTTGTCTGCATCGTGACCTCCTGAAAGGCGCCGTCAATCCTGGCGTCGGACCGGGCTGGAGCAGACGTGAACGGATCGTCGCCCGACGCCGCTGGGCTGCAGATCGGGCCCAGGTCGGGGCGCTGAGATCACGCTAGCAGAGGCCGCGCGTCGGCGCCGAGCGTTTTGGGCGGCGCCGCCCGCGCGCGCGGGCGGCGCTGGGCGCCCGTGAAGTGTGGGACACTACGGCCACGGAGGGCTAGCCTCAACTGGCAAGGCAGTGGACTTGAAATCCACCGGGCCGCGAGGCCCTTGGGGGTTCGAATCCCCCGCCCTCCGCCAGTCGCTCCTCGCCCGCCGGTGACCGTGCTGGAGACCGCCGCCGGTGCCCGGTGGCGGCGCCGCGGGGGCGCGGGGC
>JBBIIW010000632.1:0-1799 GCA_037446305.1 Candidatus Rokuibacteriota bacterium | reverse complement strand
CGGATCGCGCCGGGGATCGCGCGCGGGCCGGTGAGCCGCGGGCTCACCCTCAAGCCCCACCTGGTCGCCCTCGCGCCGGGCGCCGTCCTCCTGATGGTCGCCTCGGTCCTGCTGGTGCTGCCCGGGCTGCGGGAGGCGACGGCGCCGCTCATCTCGGTGGCCGTCTACGCCCTGGCCCTGGCCGGCGCCCTGCTGGGGCTGCGCTTCAGGAGCGTGCGGCTGGTCCTGGCCCTGGTCGTGCTGGCCCTCGTGGATCTGGTGACGACCCGGTGGACGGCGCCGGGCGGGCCCGCGCACGCCGCCGCCATCCGGGGCATCGTCGCCCTCCTGGTCCCCCTGAACCTGGCGGCCCTGGCCTGGACCTCCGATCGCGGCGGCTGGCCCCGCCTCAGGACGTGGAGCCTCGTCCTCGCCGCGCAGGCCGGAGGCGTCGTCCTCCTGCTGCTGCCCGACTCCGCCGAGGCGGCCCGCGCGCTCTGGCAGGCCTTCCTGGCGCCGGGGGCGGGCCGGTGGCCGGCCCCCGGAGGGCCGGTGCCGATCGCCTTCGGTCTGGCCTTCGTGCTGGTGGTGGTCCGGTTCTTCCTGCGTCCGCGGCAGGCCGAGAGCGGTCTGCTGTGGGCCCTGGTCGCGGCCTTCGTCGCCCTGGCCCTGAGCCGCGCGCCCTTCGTGGCCACGCTGTACCTGGCGGCCGGCGGGCTGATCCTCGTCGTCGCGCTCATCGAGACGTCCTACGCCATGGCCTATCGCGACGAGCTGACCGGGCTGCCGGCCCGCCGGGCCCTCAACGACCTGCTCGGCTCGCTGGGGCCGCGCTATGCGGTGGCCATGGTGGACGTGGACCACTTCAAGAAGTTCAACGACGCGTACGGCCACCAGGCCGGCGACCAGCTGCTGCGCAAGGTGGCGGCCTCGCTCATGGAGGTCGCCGGCGGCGGGCGGCCCTTCCGCTACGGCGGCGAGGAGTTCGCGGTCGTCTTCCCCGGCCTGAGCAGCGAGGAGGCGGCGCCCCATCTCGAGCAGGTCCGCGAGGCCATCGCCGCCTCGCCGTTCACGGTGCGCGGTCGCGGGCGGCCGCGGGCGCGGCCCGAGGAGCCGACGCCGTCGGGGCCCCGCAAGCAGGCGAAGGTCACGGTGAGCATCGGGGTGGCCGACGCGGCCACCGCCGGCCCGGCCCCGGCAGCCGTGGTCAAGGCCGCCGACGAGGCGCTCTACCGCGCCAAGCGGGGCGGGCGCAACCGGCTGGTGACCGCGGAGGCGGGCGCCCGGCGCACCGAGCCTAGGGGACGATGATGATGTCCCCGGGCTGGAGGGCGAGCAGCTCCACGTTCCGGCCCTCGACGACGTGGTTGTAGTTGAAGGGGATCCGCAGCCGCCGGTCGCCGTCCAGGCGGAGGACGACGATGCGGGTCCGGGCGGCGTACTCGTTGAAGCCGCCGGCCAGCGCGATGACGTCCAGGATGGTGGCGCCGCTCTTGAGCTCGAAGCGCCCCTGGGTGACCACCTCGCCCAGCACCGACACCTTGAAGCTGCGCACGTCGGTCACGATCACCGAGATCGCCGGGCGCGGCACGTAGTCGGCCAGCTTCCGGACCAGCACGTCCCGCAGCTGCATCGGGGTGAGCCCGGCGGCCTGCACGTCGTCCACCAGCGGCAGCGAGATCATGCCGTCCGGCCGCACGGGCACCTCGCGGCTCATGGCCGGGTTGTTCCAGACGCTGATGGCCAGGACGTCCTCGGGGCCGATCCG
Organism: Candidatus Rokuibacteriota bacterium; assembly: GCA_037446305.1. Lineage (GTDB taxonomy): Bacteria > Methylomirabilota > Methylomirabilia > Rokubacteriales > CSP1-6 > JBBIIW01. The sequence goes on along the minus strand of JBBIIW010000632.1, from coordinate 52 downwards.
GTACTCCTCGTCGAGGTCGGCCAGGGCGCCGGCCGGAGGCGGCGCCCCGGGC
>JBBIIW010000631.1:0-1803 GCA_037446305.1 Candidatus Rokuibacteriota bacterium | reverse complement strand
CGCCGCCGGCCAGGAGCGGCGCGGCCACCAGCGCCGATCCGCCGTGACGGCGGTGGACGACCCGGCGGGCGAGAAGCGGGCGCCCGTCGACGGCACCGACGGCCAGGTCCGCGCCCCGCTCGGCCCCGGGAAACGCGCCGTGGCGAGCGGCGACCCGGAGCCCGGCGCGCTCGCGGACCAGGAGCACGGCGGCCCGCGCCCCGCACTGCCGGGCCGCCGTCCGGACGATGCGCTCGAGGTCGCGGCCGAGCTCTCGCGCGTCAGGCCCCGGATCCGCCGGCTCGCCGGCCTCGCTCGCGCCACAGGACGGACAGAAGGCCGCGGTCGAGGGAACGTCCTGCCCGCACCCGCCACACCGCATGCCGCCCTCCGGCCGCCGAACGTTCCCCCTGGGGAAGCGCCTCCTTAAAGTAGGTGGCCGCTGCGCCGGGGTCAAGCGGCGCGCCCCCGAGTTGCTGGTGCTACATAAAAATGTCCCCGGGGCGCGGGTCAGGACTCCGGGCACAGCTCCCGGAGCGCCTCGGCGATGAAATCGGTGAGCGAGTAGTACGTCCGGTCGGGCCGGCGCAGGCTGAACAGCGTGACGCGGTCGAGCAGGGCCGGCGTGCTCTCGCCCCGGGCGGCCAGGCAGTGATGGAGACCGACGAAGGCCCGATACCGCACCGGGAGCGGGTCGGGCCCGGGCGCCCGGGCCAGGCGCTCCCAGGCCTGGAGCACGCCGAGCAGCGACAGGTGCTGGACCGGGGCCGACGTCTCCAGCCACATGCCGCTCCGGTAGAAGATGCGCTCCGCGTGGGCCTCGTGGGCCGCCAGCGTGCAGAGGGCGAGCCCGAGGAGCAGGCGCGATGGCCGCATCGTCGCGCGCCTCCGGTCCCCACGCGCCCGGCGCCTCATGATCGGAGAGTATAGCGGTCCGGGAGCCCTGGCGGACGCCTACCGGATGGCTGCGGCCGTCACCGCCAGGCTGGCCGAGACCCTGGCCGCCTCCCACCGGGCCCGCCCGCCCGATAGCCGGCGGGCCTGGTCCGCCGCATTGCAAGATTCCGGCGAGCGCGCTATCGTCTGGTCGCTGTTCGTGCCCGGGCGCCTGTGAAGGCCCAGGGAAGGCGGTGCGAATCCGCCGCGACCCCGTCACTGTGATCGGGGACGAAACCCGCGAGTGCCACTGGCCGGTGCCGGCCGGGAAGGCGCGGGGAGTAGGACGATCCGAGAGCCAGGAGACCTGCCCGGGCACGCCATTTCCAAACCGGTCTTCGAGGGAGGACCAGGCGATGACCCGCTGCGATCGTCCGCCGTCGGCTTCACCAGACTTTCCCGCGCTCGCCACGGTCCGGCCGCCGGATCCGCCCGCTCGCGCCGTCGCGTAGCCGCCGGCGCCGGAGGGGCCCATGTCCATTCGGGAGATCCCGGACGTCGTCGAGCTGTGCGTGCGGGAGAAGGACCGCTTTCCCTGCCTCGGCGTAATCCACCGGCTCGAGCCGGACGGGCGCGTCTACTGCACCCGGTGCGGCGGCCGGGACCCGGGCGTCGTGTACGTCCGGCAGCAGAGCGCTGCGCGCGGCCGGCAGCCGGCCGCGGCAACGCCGACGGGGGCCGGTCGCCCGCGCTGTGCGCGCCGAACGACCCGAATCCCGAACCGGGGCTGCAGGGTGACGTGCCGTCGGGCACGTCGCCGGATTCAACCACCGGCCCGCGTGCGGCGCGGCTGAGGGCCTTGCGCAGGAAGCCGACCACCGCGCCGTCCGGGTTGCCGCCCCGGCCGTGGAGCAGGATCACCCCGGTCTTGGGCCGGCCGGTCCCTTC
>JBBIIW010000630.1:0-1803 GCA_037446305.1 Candidatus Rokuibacteriota bacterium | reverse complement strand
GCGAGGCAGGCGTGGGCCTGGCGCAGCGCCTTCTCGACGGCCTCCGGCGTGGCGGCCCGGGCGAAGATGAAGCCCAGGTACTGCCAGCCCTCGGGCAGCGGCACCAGCTCCTGGCCCAGGTGGGCGGTGATCACGACCTCCTCCACGTCGGGCACGGCCTCCGCCGCGTCCTTGCCCCGCACCGCCTGCAGCCGGCCGGCCCGCGGGATCGGAATCATCATCACGCCGGCGGCGCGGCCCTCGCGGTCGTAGGAGGGGATCTTCCACCCGAGCGCGTGACGCAGGATCAGCTCCTCGAGCGTCATGCCGGTGCCGAACCGCAGCGTGCGGGAGCAGAGGCCGCCGATCGAGCGCGCAGCCAGCTCCAGGACCCACACGCCGTCCTCGTTGATGCGCAGCTCGGCGTGCACGGGCCCCTCCTCGAGCCCGAGCGCCCGGGCCGCCTTGAGGGTCGCCGCCGAGACCGTCTCCTGGATCCGCGCGGGCAGGCGCGAGGGCGTGACGTAGAGCGTCTCCTCGAAATACGGGCCCTCGAGCGGGTCCGGCTTGTCGAAGATGGTCAGCGTCTGCAGGCCGCCGCCGGTCAGGAGCCCTTCCAGCGCCACCTCCACGCCCGGGATGTAGGCCTCGGCCAGCAGGAACCGCGCGGCCTCGCCGGTGACGGTGACGTCGTCCCGGGCGAGGATGGCGCGGATCCGCCGGAACGCGGCCACGAACTGGTCCACCGTGTCGGCGCGGACGACGCCGCGGCTGGCCGAGAGCGCGAGCGGCTTGAGCACGCAGGGGAACTCCACGCCGCGAGCGGCCAGGAACGGATCCTCGTCCAGCGGGATGCGGCGGAACCTCGGCACCGGCAGGCCGGCGGCGGCCAGGCACTGCCGCATCTCGTACTTGTTGCGGGCGGCCGCGACGGCCGCCGCGGGACTCGTCCGCAGTCCCAGCCGCTCCGCGATGGCCGCCGCCACGGTGGCGGTCAGATCGTCCACGCCGACGACGGCGTCGAGCGGCCGGCCCCGGCTCCACGCCGCGACCCGGCGGGCCGCGGCGTCGGGGTCCGCGAAGTCGAGGGTCAGCAGGGTGTCGGGCGCCAGGTCCTCGAGCGTGCTGGGCCGCTCCGAGGCGCACACCAGGTCCACGCCGAGCGCGCGGGCCGCCTCGACGAACGCCCCGGTCCGGTACGTCCGGGTGGGGAGGAGCAGCAGCAGGCGGGCCATCGGGCTGCCGATCGCGCCGCGCGGGGTCGCCGCCCCGCGCGGGCTCACATCTTGCCGGGCGTGTAGTAGGGGTTCGCGCCGGCGGCGTGATCGGTCGTGTCCAGGATCTCCTCGATCTCGGGGACTTCCTCTTTCAGGACCCGCTCGATCCCGGCCTTGAGCGTGATGTTCGCGGCGCCGCAACCCTGGCAGCCGCCACCCATGGCCAGGTACACGCGGTTGTCCTGCACGTCGATCAGCTCGACGTAGCCGCCGTGACCGGCCACGGCGGGGTTGATCATCGTATCGATGATCTCCTGGACGCGCGCCTTCAGATCGCTGTCGCTCATGGCCTCACCTCTCCGCGTATGGTACCAGAACGCGCGGCGACGAGCGCGGGCCGGTCGGGCGGCCCGGCGGTCGGTGGGGCCGCCGAGACCCGTGGGCTGCAGGGGCCTCGAGCGCGCGGCCGGCGAGGCGCACGGACGGGGCGGGGAGCGGTGCCGAGCCCCGTGGCTTCCGGGAGGTGGTGCTCCCGACCCACCCCGGGTGAGCCTATGGGCCGGCGCGATCGAGGAGGGCCACCTGGCCCTCCGTCGGCTCGCTTCAG
>JBBIIW010000629.1:0-1818 GCA_037446305.1 Candidatus Rokuibacteriota bacterium | reverse complement strand
GGCCGCCGTGGCGCGCTGGACGGTCTGGCCCCCGCGGGAGCCCCCGGCCGCGGCGCGGGAGATGGCCGAGCGGGTCGAGCGCGACGGCGGCCACGTGCTGGCCGTCTACCAGGAGCCGGTGGGCGACCACTGGCAGGTGTTCTGCCTGCTGCCGGCCGACAGGGTCGAGGCCAGCCCCTACCAGCGCGACCTGTCGCCCACCCACGTCAAGCGCCTGGCCGAGTCGGTCCGCAAGCTCGACCGCTTCGTGGACCCGGTGGTGGCGCTGTCGCCCCGACCGGGCGTGTACTGGACCCCGAACGGCAATCACCGGCGGGCCGTGCTCCGGAAGCTCGAGGCCGACTTCATCCCGGCCATCCTGGTGGTCGAGCCGGAGGTGGGCTACCAGATCCTGCCCCTCAACGTCGAGAAGGCCCACAACCTCAAGGAGAAGGCCCTGGAGGTCATCCGGATGTACCGGGCGCTGGCCGAGGCCCAGCCGGCGACCACCGAGGAGGACTGGGCGTTCCAGTTCGAGTCGGCCCACTTCATCACCCTGGGGCTCCTCTACGAGGTCGACCGGCGCTTCGCCGGCGGCGCCTTCGCGCCCATCCTGCGCCGGGTGGACCGGTTCCTGAAGGTCCCCCTGCGGCGCGGGCTGCCCGAGCGCGAGGAGCGCGCCGCGCTGGTGCGCGAGGCCGACCGGGTGCTGGGGGGCGTGGTGGCGCGGATCAAGAAGCGCGGCATCAACCACCCCTATGTGAAGAGCTTCGTGCTGGCCCGCACCACGCCGCTCACCCGCGCCCGGAAGACCCTGCCGTCCTTCGAGCAGACCTTCCGCAGGCTGCGCGACAACCTGGAGGCCTTCGACGTGTCGAAGGTGCGGTACGAGGACATCCAGCGCTCGGCCATCATGGCCGTGCCGGCCGCGGAATGACGCTGGGCGGCCGGGTGGCGCTGGTGACGGGGGGCGCCGGGGCCCTGGGGCAGGCGGTGACGCTCCGGCTCCTGGCCGAGGGCGCCACGGTGTGGGTGCCGTACGTGGTGGAGGCCGAGCGGCAGGCGCTGGCCGCGCGGCTGCCGGCGGAGGCGGCGAGCCGGGTGACGCTGGCGCCGGCCGACGTGACGGACAGCGCCGCGGTGACGGCGCTGATCGAGGGGCTGCACGCGCGGCACCGCCGCCTGGACGTCCTGGTGGCGCTGGTGGGCGGCTTCGCCGGCGGCGCCCTGGTGGAGACCGACCGCGCCACCTGGGACCGCATGCTGGCCCTCAACCTGACCAGCGTCTTCGTGACGGCGCGCGCCGCGGTGCCGCTGATGCTCGAGGCCGGCTGGGGCCGGGTCGTCACCATCGGCGCCCGGGCCGTGGTGCCGCCGGGCAAGGGCTTCATCGCCTACACCGCGGCCAAGGCCGGCGTGATCGCCTTCACCCTGGCGCTGGCCGAGGAGCTGCGCGGCTCCGGCGTCACCGCCAACTGCGTGCTCCCGAGCACGATGGACACGCCGGGCAACCGGGCCGCGATGCCCGGCAGCGACCGCCGCGGCTGGGTGCCGGTCGAGAGCGTGGCCGCCGCCATCGCCTTCCTGGTCGGGGACGAGGCGGCGCGCGTGACCGGCGCTCTGGTCACCGTGTGAGGCGCGCCGGGGGACCCTGCCCCGCGCGCGCCGGGAGGGGAGACGGGCCGTGTATCCGCACCAGCTCGAGCGACTGACCGAGGTTCGCGAGCGCGAGGACCTGGAAGCCCTCGTCGCGACCTCCGCCGCCAACATCGCCTACGTGACCGGCTTCCGGCGCGCGGGGCCGGCCGGAGCGCCGCTGTTCGCCGTCTCCGCCGCCCG
>JBBIIW010000628.1:0-1832 GCA_037446305.1 Candidatus Rokuibacteriota bacterium | reverse complement strand
GCCGAAGGTCGTCGTGGTGGGCAGGAGCCCCAGCCCGGGCGCCCCGGCCACCGCGGATTCCACGCCGTGGGGATCGTGCAGCCCCTGGCCGAGCATCTGGTAGCCGCCGCAGATCCCGAGGAGCGGGACGCCCCGCGCCCGCGCCGCCCGCAGCGCGTCAGCCAGGCCGCGCGCCCTCAGCCAGGCCAGATCGGCGACCGTGGTCTTGCTCCCCGGCAGCACCACCAGGTCGACGTCGCGCAGCCCGGCCGGGCCGCCGACGAACTGCACCCGGACACCGGGCTCCCGCGCCAGCGGCTCGACGTCGTCGAAGTTGGCGATGCCCGGCGGCCGGAGGACCGCGATGTCGAGCAGGGCGAGGCCGGCCGGCCCGGGGCCGTCGTCGAGGTCCAGCGAGTCCTCCGCGGGCACGAGCGCGGGCTCCAGGCGGGGCACGACGCCGAGCACCGGGACGCCGGTGCGGGCCGTCAGGGCCTCGAGGCCCGGCGCCAGGATCCCGGCCACCCCGCGGAACCTGTTCACGATGAACCCGGCCACGCGCGCGCGGTCCTCGGGCTCGAGCAGGGCCAGGGTCCCGACGAAGGCGGCGAAGACGCCCCCGCGGTCGATGTCGCCCACCAGCAGCACGGGCGCCTCGGCCAGCCGGGCGACGCGCATGTTCACGAGGTCGGACGCGGCCAGGTTGATCTCGGCCGGGCTGCCGGCGCCCTCGATGAGCACGAGGTCGTGGGCCGCCCGCAGCCGGGCCAGGCTCTCGGCCACGACGCGCAGCCACTCGTCGCGACGGGCCGCATAGTCCCGGAAGGTCAGCGTCCCCTGCACGCGCCCCCGGACGACGACCTGCGAGCGGCTCCCGCCCTCGGGCTTGAGCAGGATGGGGTTCATGTCCACGGTCGGCTCGAGGCCCGCCGCCTCGGCCTGCGCGGCCTGCGCCCGCCCGATCTCGCCGCCGTCGGCCGTGACCGCCGCGTTCAGGGCCAGGTTCTGGGCCTTGAACGGCGCCACGCGCACGCCCTGCCGGGCGAAGATGCGGCACAGCGCGGCGGTGATCAGGCTCTTGCCGACGCCGGAGGCCGTCCCCTGCACCATCAGGCAGGGAGCGCTCACGCCCGGTACCGCCGCCGGAAGTCGTCCCAGAGCCTCGTCCGCGAGGCATCCGGCTCGGCCAGCCGGGCGCCCGCATCGTCGAAGAAGGGATTCGGGAAGAAGACCGTGATCATCTGCTCGCCCAGGCCGTTCCAGAGTCGCAGCCCGTAGCTGGCCGGCACGCAGGGACCGCCCGTCGTGCGGAAGAAGGCGGCGCGGGCCACCCGCCGGACCCGCGCCAGCCTGGCGTCACCGCCCGGATCGGTCACGCAGAGGTGGAAGTGCCAGGACCCGAGGTCGGCCGTCAGGTAACCGTCCTGCGTGCTGAGGGCCGGGGGCGCCGTGAAGCGGACCTCCCATGCGGCCCCCTGGATGACCGGTCCCACCGTGACGCGGTCCCAGTGCCTGGTCAAGAGCTCCTCGAGCAGCCGCGCGATGCGGTCGCCCGCCACCGGCACGTCCTCGTACTCGGTGGTCGTGCCGTCCGGCTCCTGCTCGACGGTGATGGCGCCCGGCTCGCCCATGGCAGCCTCCGCTCGCGGTTCGCGGGATCGCCGCCATTCTATCGAAGGGCCCCCGGGCGTCCGTGCCGGGCCCGGCGCTAGCGCAGCTCGAAGACGACGGGCAGCCGCACGCGCAGCGGACGGCGGTCGAGGCCCCGCGGCATGGGCTCCGGGCGCAGGGCGCGCACGGCCTCCACCGCGGCCTCGTCGAGCACGGGGTGCGTGGAGGAGCGGAGACCAGCC
>JBBIIW010000627.1:0-1841 GCA_037446305.1 Candidatus Rokuibacteriota bacterium | reverse complement strand
GCCCAGTGCACTCGACGCCACGAGGAGACCGACATGGCCAGAAAGAACCGGCGTACGCCCTCGGACACCCGCCCGCATCGCACGCAGGCCGGACGCGGCACGACGACGGCGGGCTTCCTCGTGGCCGGGGGGGCGCCCCCCGGGCCACCTCGCTCCGCGCTCCACGGACCGGCGCCGGGCCGGTGGTACCATGCGCCCCGTGCCGCCGCCTGCCGACCTGCTGGAGACGGTCGAGGTCGAGACGGGGCCGGGGCCCACCGCCGCCGTCATCTGGCTGCACGGTCTGGGCGCCGACGGCCACGATTTCGCCGGGATCGAGCGCGAGCTGGGCCTGGGCGTCCCCGCGCGCTTCGTGTACCCGCACGCGCCGATGCGGCCGGTCACGATCAACCAGGGGCACGTCATGCGCGCCTGGTACGACGTGACGGCGGCCGCGGGCGAGCGGCGCGAGGACGAGCGCGGGGTGCGCACCTCCCAGCGCCTGATCGAGGCCCTCCTCGCGCGCGAGCGGCGCCGCGGCATCGCCGCCCGGCGCCTGGTGCTGGCCGGCTTCTCGCAGGGCGGGGCCATGGCCCTGCACACCGGCCTGCGACACCCCGAGCCGCTGGCCGGCATCGTCGCGCTCTCGTGCTTCCTGCCCCTGCCCGACCGGCTGGCCGAGGAGGCCAGCGCCGCCAGCCGCGAGGTGCCCATCTTCATGGCCCACGGCGTACGCGACGCGATCATCCCGGTGGCGCGCGGGCGGCGCTCGCGCGACGCGCTGGCGGCCCTGGGTTACCGCGTGCAGTGGCGCGAGTACGCCATGCCGCACGCCGTGTGTCCGGAGGAGATCGCCGACATCGGCGCCTGGCTGCGAACCGTGCTGGAGACCGAGGAGACCCGCTGATGCCACCCGTGGACCCCAACGACGTGCTGATGACCGGGGAGAACTCCTTCATCCGCCTGAGCCTGGACGGCGGCCAGAACCCGTCCGACCGCTTCAGCCACTGGCGCGTGCTCTGGTGTCCGGCCGGGGCCGGCCACGCGCTGTTCATGCAGAGCACGCTCATCGACGGCCGGGTCCGGATCTACAGCGACAACGCGGCCGTGGCCCGCTGGCTGCAGCGCACCATCGAGACGCTGCTGTACCCGGCGTTCGCCGACCCGGCGCTGCCCGTGATCAGCGCCGAGTTCACCCGGGCCGGCGATCCGCGCTCCGCGGCCACCGAGGACATCGTCTCCGCCACCGACCGCCTGCGGCTGACCTGGTACGACTGCCTGCCCCCGTTCGTGCTGACGATGCCGCCGGGCTTCAACGACCGCCCCCTCGGCGTCTTCAGCACGTTCTTCCCCGCCCGCAGCGCCCAGGTCGAGATGAACGGGCTCGTCGCCGGGGGCCGGCCGTGGCTGGAGATGCGGGGCGACCGGCAGGCCTCGAGCGCCTGCCTGGCGTGGTCCGAGACGTGGGTGAAGCCTCGCGGGTGAGCGTCCGCGCCTGCTAGAGGCGGGCCATCACCTGCTCGGCGAACAGCCGCAGGATCTCCTCCCGGGCGCTGAAGCCCTCCCCCGGCACCTGGGGCAGGATGATGATCCGGCTCACCCCGGGCACCTCCATCACGCGCCGCACCTGGTAGCGTACCTCCGCGGGGGTGCCGGCCAGGGCCAGGAGGTCGATGAACCGCTCCGGCACCAGGCGCCGATGCGCCGCGTCGGCCGTCGCGTGCTGGAAGGCGTCGTACCCCTCGCGCAGTCGGCGCACGGCGGCCTCGTCCTCGGGCGACAGCGCGCCGGGCAGCGGGTGGCGCATGGCCGAGGCCACCCGGCCTCGCACGTGGTCGCGCGCCCGGGCCCGGTCGGGCCCC
>JBBIIW010000626.1:0-1854 GCA_037446305.1 Candidatus Rokuibacteriota bacterium | reverse complement strand
CCGCCCGCGGCAACCGGCGTGCCGCGACCCGCTCCCGCGCGCTATCCCCGGCGGTGCAGCGCCTCCCACACGCGCGCCGGCGACACCGGCAGGTCCAGGTGCTCCACGCCGCGCGCGGCCAGCGCGTCGAGCACGGCGTTGACCGCCGAGGGGAGCGATCCGGCCACCCCGGACTCGCCAGCCCCCTTCACGCCCAGCGGATTGGTGGTGCAGGGGGCCACGTGGTGCGCCACCTGCAGGGCCGGCAGATCGTCGGCGCGGGGAATCGGGTAATCCATGAAGGTCGCCGTCAGCAGCTGCCCGTGATCGTCGTAGACGACCGCCTCGCCCAGCACCTGGCCCAGCCCCTGGGCGACCCCGCCGTGGATCTGTCCCTCCACGATCGGCGGGTGGGCGACGTTGCCCACGTCGTCCACGGCCGTGTAGCCGACGACGCGGACCAGGCCGGTGTCAGGGTCGATCTCGACCTCGGACACGTGACAGCCGTTGGGGAAGCTCATCTGCGGCGAGACGAAGCGGGCGGTGGCGTCGAGCCCGGTGCTCTTCCGATCTCCCGGGCCCGGCAGCGTCCGGGCCCGGCGGGCCAGGTCCGCGAGGGCGATCTCGCGATCGGTGCCGCGGACGCGGAAGCGGCCCTCCCCGAACTCGACGTCGAAGGGCGCGGCCTCGAACAGGCGGGCGGCCAGCCGGCGCCCCTTCTCGATCGCCGCGTCGCAGGCCAGCACGGCGGCGCTGCCGGCCATCATCATCGAGCGCGAGGCCACGCTGGGCGTCCCCGCCGGCACCCGGTCGCTGTCCCCCTGGACCAGCCGGACGGCCGAGACGTCCAGGCCCAGCCGCGCGGCCACCAGCCGCGGGAACGTCGAGAGGTGCCCCTGCCCCAGGGCCTGCACGCCGGTGTGGAGCGCGACCGTGCCGTCCTGCTGGAAGCGCAGCGCCACGCTCTCCTCGAGGATGCCGCCGGCGACTTCCAGGAAGCAGCAGAGCCCGATCCCGCGCAGCCGGCCGGCCCGTTCCGAGGCGGCGCGGCGGGCCGGGAAGCCCTTCCAGTCGGCCAGGGCCAGGGCGCGGTCCAGGACCGCCTCGAACTCGCCGCTGTCGTACACCTGCCCGGTGGCCGTCCGGTACGGCATCGCCGCCGCCGGGATGAGGTTGCGCCGGCGCAGCTCGACCCGGTCCAGGCCCGTGCGCCGGGCGGCCACGTCGATCAGCCGCTCGAGCAGGTAGATCGCCTCCGGTCGCCCCGCGCCGCGGTAGGGGCCGAGCGGAGCCGCGTTGGTCAGCACCATCTGCACGTCGATCTGCACGGCCGGGATGGCGTAGACGCTCGACAGGCAGTTCTTCGTGTTGCTGGTGGCGAAGATGGCGGCGAACGTGGTGACGTAGGCCCCCACGCCGACCCGCGCCCGCACGCGCAGGGCGAGGAAGCGGCCGCCGGCGTCCAGCGCCAGCTCGCCCTCCAGGATCCCGTCGCGGCCGTGCGTGTCGGCGAGGAAGCTCTCCAGCCGGCTGGCCACCCACTTCACGGGCCGCCCGAAGCGCCGGGCCGCCTGCAGAACGGCCGCGTACTCGGGATAGGCCTGCACCTTCATGCCGAAGCCGCCGCCGACGTCGTGGGTGAGGACCCGGAGCCGCTCCGGCGGGATCTTGAAGACGTGCTCGGCCAGCAGCTTGCGCACCACGGCCACGCCCTGGGTGCCGGCGATGAGCGTGTACTTTCCCGCGGCCGGATCCCACTGTCCGATGGCGGCCCGGGGCTCCAGCGCCGAGGGGGCCACGCGGGTGTCGACCAGGCGCACGCGCGCCACGTGGGCGGCCCGCGCCATCGCCGCCTCGACGGCGGCCGCATCGCCG
>JBBIIW010000625.1:0-1859 GCA_037446305.1 Candidatus Rokuibacteriota bacterium | reverse complement strand
CAGGGCTACCGGGTCCAGGGGCACACCCCGGCCGAGCTCTTCTGGGGCGCCGTCCCGGCGGCAGGCTAACGGCATGCCACGCTCTGGGAAGGCCCTCGCAGTGTCAACACCATTTCGAGTCTTGACACCCTAGAGCGAGTACGTCCGGTCCTGCTCCAGGATGCTCACGCGCCCGCCGCCCACGCGCGCCAGTTCCTCGGCGGTCTCCTCGTGGAACTGGGGCTTGACGTGGAAGATCCACACCGGGACGTCGGGCGGCAGCTTGTCCAGCTCGCGCTCGATGAGCGCGGGCGTCATGTGCTGCGCCACGGCGGCCAGGCGGGCCAGGCGGTTGGGCAAGGCGCACTCGAGCAGGACGGCCCGGATGCCGGTGAGACCCCGGCTCGCCTTCCACAGCGCCTCGGTGGGGCCGGTGTCGCCCGAGTAGACGAAGCCCCGGGTGCCGTCGTGCACGATGAACCCCACCGTCTCGATGGTGTGGTTGACGGCCACCGGCGTCACCCAGAGGTCGCCGACCCGCTGCTCGGCCTCCTCCACCAGCGTCCGGTACTTCACGACCGGCGCCGTGGGGTCGGGGATCTGGCCGAAATCGGGCCACACGACGTTGTTGAAGACGGACGAGCGCAGGGCCTCGATGACGGGGGCCGTGGTGGTCACGACGACCGGCCGGCGGGCGCCGCAGCTGGCGAGCGTCTCGGTGAGGAAGGCCAGGCCCGCGATGTGGTCCAGGTGGCAGTGCGAGATCAGGGCATGCTCGATCTCGAGCTGGGCCGGCACCCCCAGCGCTCCGGAGACGGTGCCGGCGTCGACCAGGACCCGGTCGTTGACCAGGAACGCGGACGGCCGCTGGCCCAGGCCTTCGCTGCCGAAGGCACCGAGCACCCGGAGCTTCATTTCCGCTAGACTAGCATACAGTCGTGCGACTGCCGCACATCCTGCCGCTCCGCGCGCTGGTCGTCGGCGCCGCCGCCGCGCTCGTCACCACCGGGCTCGGCGCCACCGGGGTCCTGCAGCCCGCCGAGCTCCAGGGGCTCGACCGGCTCTTCGAGGTGCGCGGGCCGCGGACTCCCGCCGCGCCCATCGTGATCGTCGCCGTGGACGAGGGGTCGTTCGACGAGCTGGACGTGTCCTGGCCCTTCCCCCGCGCCCTCCACGCTTGCCTGCTGGATCGCATCAGCGCCGACCGACCGCTGCTCATCGGCCTCGACCTGCTGTTCCCGGAGCCGTCGGCCCGGGGCGTCCAGGACGATCGCGCGCTGGGCGACGCCGTGGCGCGGGCGCGGCATGTCGTGCTGGGGGCCGCCGCCTCGGTCGTGGTCGAGGAGGTGGCCGGCGTCACGGTGGTGAAGGAGGACGTGAACCTCCCGCTGCCGGCCATCCGCCGGGGGGCGGCCGCGGTGGGGGTCCTCAACCTGCCGCGGGACGCCGACGCCCACGTCCGGCGCGCCGGGCTCCAGGGGCGCGCGGGCGGGGCTCCGCAGCCCGGATTCGACGCCGCGCTGCACCGGCTGGCCGCGGCGCGGGGGCTGCCGGTGGCGCCGTGGCCCGCCGGCGGCGAGATCGTGATCAACTTCCGCGGTGGCCCGGGCACGTTCCGGTGGATTCCCTACCACCGCGTCGTCCGGGACGAGGTCCCGCCGGGGACCTTCCGCGACCGGATCGTGCTGATCGGGCCGACCAGCGAGGCGCTGCAGGACGTGTTCGCCACGCCCTTCGCGCCCGGCGGCGACATGCCGGGCGTCGAGATCCACGCCAACGTCCTGGACACGCTCATCGGCGGCGACGGCATCCGGCCGCTGCCGACCGGCGCGCGCCTGGCCCTGGTGGTCCTGGCCGCCGTGGGCGCGGCCACCGTGGCC
>JBBIIW010000624.1:0-1859 GCA_037446305.1 Candidatus Rokuibacteriota bacterium | reverse complement strand
GGTTTGGGGGGCGCCCGGAGCCCCCCATGCGCGCGCACCTCGCGGCGCTCGCGGACGCCACGGCTCTGCCGGGGCGGCCGCGCTGGGGGGTTTGGGGGGCGCCCGGAGCCCCCCAACTGATCTGACTTGATTGGATTCAATACCGCTCGAACAGCCGCCCCCAGGGCGTGGCGCGGAAGGCGCGCATCCGCGCCCGCCCGACCGTCGGGTACCAGAGCAGGTCGTGGTAGACGTTCGAGGCGAAGGGCGCCCAGACCATCAGCGGGGAGTGCAGCAGCAGCCGCTTGAGCGGGCGCAGCGGGCCCCGCCGGATCAGCTGATCGCCCCAGATGACCGGGCTGCGCCGGACCCGGAACGCGAAGCCCGTGTCGATCGCCTCCGGATCCCCCAGCAGCTCGATCCGCCGGAGGTCGGCCGTCCCCAGCCCGCGCTCGTGGCACATCCTGAGATACGGGATGGCCAGCGGGTCGAAGCCCATCAGGCGGGCGGCCACGGCGTCGATGGCCACCTGGTCGGTGGCGGCCAGGATCACGTCGCCGGTGCGGGGCACCATCGTGCGCGGCCCGGCGCCGTCGCCCATCACGGTGCCGTCCATCACGGCCAGGACGCTCGGATGCAGCTCCCGCTGCATGAGCACGAGGTCCACCAGGACCTCGTGGATGAACTCGTGGGCGTAGTGGCGAACCTCCTTCAGCAGGCCGCCGAAGGCGTTCTTGATGGCGCCGGTGGTGACCGAGTGGCCGTGCGTCTTGACGGTCGGCAGGTGCACGACCGGCCGGCCCACGAGCAGGGCCGGGATCTCGATGCCGTCGGGGAAGATCCGGTGCAGCCGGAGCAGCGGCGTCCGGAACCGGTGGACCGTCCACGCGACCTCGGTGAGCGGGAGGAACGGCAGGCCGTGGCGCGCGAGCACCGGCTCCCACTTGTTGTTGCGGCAGCCCTGCCGGGGGTCGGTGACCACGGTGCGGTTCTCCACCGGCAGCAGCCGCCGGGGGTCGTAGCCGTCGCTCAGCAGCGTGGTCAGCACGCCGTCCAGCTGCCAGGGCTGGGTGGAGCAGGCCGGGAAGTACTTCGTCCAGGAGAGGTTCAGCTTGAGGACGAGGTCGGCGTCGCGGGCGAGAACCTGGTCGTACTTGACCAGGCGCAGGAGCCGCCCGTAGTCCTCCACCACGGTCTCGGGTCGCGTGCGGAGGATGGCGACCTGGCTCGCCACGCTCCGATTCTAGCGCGGGCGGGGCCCGTAGATGATGAGGAGCACGAGGGCGCTCCAGAGGAGCGCGTTGACGACCAGCGGCCGGTCGCTCAGGACCAGCTCGGCCGGGTTGCCGCCCCGATCCTCGTGGTAGAGCAGGTAGAGGTACCGGAAGATGCCGTACAGCACGAACGGCAGGGTGACCGGCAGCAGGCGCGTCTCGAACCGGGCCACCGTGTCGGGCGACATCGTGTAGAGCGCGTAGGCCGTCACGGTGGAGGCCGTCACCACGGCGATCATCTGGTCCAGCAGGGCCGCGCTGTACTGCGCGAGGATCGGCCGGTGCTCGGCGGCCGCCGGGCCCAGGGTGAGGACCTCGTGCCGGCGCTTGCCCAGGGCCAGGAACAGCGCGATCAGGATCGTGCAGATCAGGAGCCAGCCCGAGATGTCGACGCCGATGGCCACCGCCCCCGCCATCGCCCGCAGGACGAAGCCCAGGGCCACCACGATGACGTCCACGATGACCAGGTGCTTGAGCCAGACCGAGTAGGCCCCCAGGAGCAGCGTGTAGGCCAGGGCCACCGCCGCCACCGGGGTGTTGATGGCCAGGCTGGCCGCCAGCGCACCGGCCAGCAGCGCCGCGGCCGCGGCCAGCGCGACCGGGACC
>JBBIIW010000623.1:0-1860 GCA_037446305.1 Candidatus Rokuibacteriota bacterium | reverse complement strand
AGCTCGTGCTCGATCTCGGCCAGCTCCTGGCTGACCCAGACCTTCCAGCCCACGAGCGGGACGGTGGCGAAGCCGGCCAGCCGCTCGCGGCCGTCGGCGTCGCGGTACGAGGCGATCCGGCCGTGGTCGGCCGCCATGGCCGACCACACGGGCAGGCCGGACAGGTCGACGGCGCTGCCGTCCGAGCGGCCGGCGGCGAACAGGACGGCATCGGCGGAGGCGACCTCGGTCCGGCCCGTGGCGCCGAGCCGGGTGCCCTCGGCCAGCTCCCGCACCCGCCCCAGCTCCAGGCCGCCGGTGACGGCGCCGCGGAAGGTCCCGCGGTCGTCGATGATCGGGACGTTGATGGTGATCGTCGGCGTGTACTTCACACGGCCGATGACCACCCGCCGATCGATGACGGGCCGGCGGGTCTGCAGCATCTCCCGGAACCAGGCCCGATCGGAGACGTCCACGCCCAGGGCGGAGGTTCCCTCGCTGGTGACCGGAGGGTCCACCGCCACGATCCGGCCTCGCTCGTCGGTGACGCCGACGCCCCACAGCGCCTGGTAGGCGCTGTTGGTGCGCTCCAGCACCGGGTAGAGCGAGGCCATGTCCAGGCGCCGGGCGGCGGCGGCGTGGCGGGCGACCGTCTCCACGGCGGCCAGGTGCAGGAGGAGGAACTGCTCGTAATCGGCCGCCAGCTCCCGGGCCAGCACCGCGTTGCGCTCGAGGCTCGTGCCGATGACGACGCTGCGCATGGCCCGGACGGAGCCCATCCCGACCAGCCCCGTGAAGGCGACGGCGGTGATCACGGCGCTGGCGATGAGGATCGCTCGGAGGCTGAACCGCTCCAGGAGTCGGCGCACGCGCACTCCTCGTCCGACCGCGGTGGGAAAACGTTTACCCACCCGCCGGCCTGGACCGCGTCCGCACTCTATACCGGCGGCGGCCGCTTCACCACCGGGAAGTCAGCCCCGGAGGCCCCCGCTGCCCCAGCCCTCGACCAGATGGCGCTGGACGGCCATGAAGAAGGCCAGGGCAGGGAGCGTGATCAGCACGCCGGCGGCCATGACCAGCCCCCAGTCCACCACCGCGGCCGAGAACAGGTCCTGCACGCCCACCGGCAGCGTCTTCAGCTCGTCGGAGGCGATGAGGATGCGGGTGAAGATGTAGTCGTTCCAGGCCAGCGTGAACGACAGCCGGCGGCGCGGCCGCGCCGCCAGCGCGAGTCGGGGGGCGGCCGCGCGCGCGGCTCCCAGGCTCGGAGACATCGGGCGAGGCCATGCCCTCCTGGACGGTCGGCGATGTCGGGCCCGCGTCAAGGGGAATCGCCCACGAGATCTGGGGCCCTGTTCCGGGCGCGCCCCATGCGGCGGCGGGGAGGGCGAGAAGATTTTTCTTCAGGGTCCCGGGCGCCCGGCTGCTTGAAATGGAAGCAGGAGGGACCCAATGCGACGGCACGTCATGGCGGCAGGCTCGGCGCTCGCGCTCCTCATCCTGTCCGGCGCGCCCCCCGGGCCGGCCCTGGCCGCTCAGCCGGTGCCCGGCACCTATCGGTGCTCGAGCTACAACGTGGCCGGCGGCGGCGGCTCCTGCCGGAACCTCCCGCCCCTGGTCCTCGAGCCGGACGGCACCTACCGGTACTCGTCCACCCGCGGCCGCTGGTCCGTCGCCGGGGGGCGGCTGCACCTCTCGGCGTCCACGCTCTGGGGCCCGGGCGAGATCCTGGGGCCGGACACGGTGCGCTTCCAGTACGAGTACCGGGGCTGGCGCCACACGGTGACGTGGGTCTGCGCCGGGTGCGGCCAGGAGGCGGCCGCTGCCGCACCCGCCGCGGCCCCCGCCCCGCCCGGCGCCGGCTTCGCCGGAGTGTCGCTC
>JBBIIW010000622.1:0-1865 GCA_037446305.1 Candidatus Rokuibacteriota bacterium | reverse complement strand
GTCGCGGGCGCCGCCGACGCCGCGGCCGCCGGCGTGGAGGCGGCCGGCCCCAGGCGGGCGCGGATGCGGCCGAGCTTGTCCTGCTCGCCGAGCTTCGTGTAGATCTCCGACAGCGCCTCCAGGGCGCTCATGTCGGCCGGGTTGGCCTCGGCGATCATCTCGAAGACGGCGGCCGTCTGGGCCAGCTCGCGCCGCTGCTCCGGGGTGAGGCTGGACGGCGGGTCCTGGCGAATCACTCAGCCGGCCCTCAGGACACGCGCGGCTGCCAGGCCGGCCGCGTCTCCTCGGGGCCCAGCGGGGCCGCGAAGGTCCCGGAACGCTTGGGGCGGCGGCGGGTCTCGGCCAGGATGGCGGCGATGGCCTTGCCCGTCTCCTTGGCGAACAGCCGGACCATGCCCACCGTCGTCCGCTCGTCGAAGATGGCCAGCAGGATGGCCTCCTCGTCCACCGTGGACACGTGGATGGACTGCTTGATCCCCTCGTGGAACAGCACGGTGAACTCGGTCTCGCCCAGGAGCTGGGCCATGGCGCTGGTCGAGCTGAAGGCCGCGGCGGCCAGGGCGGAGATGGACACGGTGTCCAGGGCCCGGGCCACCCCGTCCATGAACAGGAGCTGGCCGCTGCGATCGATCAGCAGGGCCTCCACCGCGCCCGACTCGTTGAGAAACGCGGACAGGATCTCCCGGATCCTCGTGGCGTCGCTTTCCTGGATCACCATGTCTTTCGCCTTCATGCTCCCCCCTTGCCGCCGTCCCCGAACTCGTGGGCGAGGACCATGCGAGCGACGGTGTTGAGGGTGTCGAACACCCCCTTGCCCTCCACGGCGACTGCCTCGAAGAAGGGCACGCGGCGGCTCCGGCGGTTCAGCATGTACTCGAGGTACTCCACCGGGGCCACGTTGGGCAGGTCGCGCTTGTTGTACTGGATGACGTACGGCAGCTCGTCCAGCGAGATCTGGTACTGGCGCAGGTTCTCCTCCAGGTTGCGGAAGCTCTCGACGTTCTCCTTGAGCCGCTCCCACTGGGAGTCGGCCACGAAGACGACGGCGTCCACGCCGCGCAGCACCAGGCGGCGGGTCATGTTGTAGTGCACCTGCCCGGGCACCGTGTACAGCTGGAAGCGGGTGTCGAACCCCCGCACGGTGAGGGCGGTGACCGGCAGGAAGTCGAAGAAGATCGTGCGGTCGTCGCCGGTGGCCAGCGAGACCATGTTGCCCTTGTTGGTCTGCGGCAGCGTCTTGTGGACGTACTGGAGGTTGGCCGTCTTGCCGGCCACCCCGGGGCCGTAGTAGACGATCTTGAAGTTGATGACCTTCTCCGCGTGGTTGATGATCGACACGCGTTCCTCCTCAGCCGGCTCCCAGCCGCGCCACGGCCCGCTCCAGCTCGAGCCGCGCCAGCCCCGGCCGCTCGACCGGCCCGCCTCCCGCCACCAGCACCGCGTCGCGCCCGCTGTCGACCTCCCGGATCACGATGCGGTCGTCGGCCAGTCGGATCACGACCGACTCCAGCGGCCCGATCGGGGCATCCCGCAGCGCCTGCCGCAGCTCCAGCGCGAGCTCCGCCGTGCGCGCCGCCGACATGCCGGGGCTGAGGAACAGGTACACGACGGCGTCGTCCTTGCCCCCGGTGACCACCGCGGGCACGGTGGGGCCGAAGGCCTGCAGGGACTCGCCCAGGTGCTGCACCTCGGCCGGGAGCGGCGTCTCGCGCAGGGCCCCGACCGTCCCGGTCCCGACGTTGCTCAGGACCGGCGCCGGCCGGCGTCCGCCGGCCACGTGCAGGGCCATGGTCTCGAGATAGGCCAGCGCGGCTCCCCGGGGGGCGCCGTGGGCCAGGGCCGTGGGCGGGTCGCCGTCGGGGAGG
>JBBIIW010000621.1:0-1878 GCA_037446305.1 Candidatus Rokuibacteriota bacterium | reverse complement strand
AGCATGTCCGCTCCTGATCGGCCGGGAGCGCCGCGGACTTTCGTGCTTGCCCGGCCGGAGGCGCCGTGGTACCGGGAGGCATGCGCAACACCCGGACGCTCCTGGCCCTGGCCGCCTTGCTGCTCGAAGAGGCGCGTGACCTGTTTCTCGTGGACCTGCCGATGCCAGCGCGGCGCGTCATCGCGCCAGCGGCTCCTCGGGGGCGCGCAAGGCCAGCCAGGCCTGCGCCCGCCGGCTGGTGCCCCTCAGCAGCGCCCCGTAGGCCAGCCGGACGCCGAGGCCGGTCGCCACGATGAGCACGGACATGGCCGAGGCCTGGGCGGTGTCGCCCGCATCGTCCATCAGCAGCACGGCCACTGCGGCCAGCTCGGTGCCCGGCGCCACCAGGAACACCGCCGCCGACAGCGTGACCATGGCGTTGAGGAAGAAGTACATGCTGATCCCGATGATCGAGGGCAAGGCGATGGGCACGGTGACGCGGCCGAACGTCCGCCAGAAGGGCACGCCCATCGAGGCCGACACGGCCTCGAACTCGGGGTCCATCGCCTTCAGGGTCGTCGTCGCGGCGAGGAACGGCACGGTGAAGTAGTGGACCAGGTTCGAGATGACCAGGATGGTCAGGGTGCCGTAGAGGGCGTTGAGGACGCTGCCGGGGGCGTTGAAGACGAAGATGTAGGCCAGGCCGAGGACCATCCCGGGAATGGCCACCGGCAGCACCGACAGCACGTAGAGCGCCGGGCCGAGCAGCGTCCGCCGCTTCTCGACCAGGTAGGCGCCCACGAACGCGATGGCGGTGCCGGCCAGGGCGGTGAGCACCGCCACCCGGAGGCTGTTGACCAGCGGCCGGTAGCCGCCCACGGTGTCGAAGGCGTAGTGCTTGAGCGTGGGCGTGAAGTTGTAGGGCCAGTAGGTGGCCAGGGAGCTGCCCAGGACCACCAGGTAGATCCCCAGGATGCCGGCGGCCACCAGCGCGCAGTAGCCGAGGAGCATCGCGTCCCGCAGCGGCCGCCGGGCCGGCGCCAGCGGCCGGGCGGCCGAGGTGAGCAGCGCGTGCTGCCGGCGACGGACCAGGAGGTCGATCAGGCAGGCCAGCACCGCCGGGATCAGCAGCACGACGGAGACGGTGGCGCCCATCGTGAAGTTCTGCTGGCCGATGACCTGGTTGTAGATCTCGGTGGCCATGACCGAGTACTTGCCGCCGATCACCTTGGGCACCCCGAAGTCGGTGATGACCAGCGTGAAGACCACGAAGCAGGCGCTGACGACCCCGAAGCGGGCGCCGGGCAGCGTCACGGTCAGGAACGTGCGCAGCCGCGAGGCTCCCAGGGCGGCCGCCGCGTCGTAGAGCCGGGCATCGGCGGCCACCAGCGCCGCGGTCAGGATGAGCAGGGCGTGGGGGAAGCAGGAGAACACCTCCGCCAGCACGATGCCCTTGAACCCGTAGACCCCGATGTTGAGGCCGGTGAGCCGCGTGACCAGGCCGTTGTTGCCGAAGAGGTAGACGAAGGCGATGCCCTGGACCAGGGACGGGGCGAAGAGGGGCAGCATGGCCACCACCCGGAACACCCCCCGGCCGGGGATCGGGGTCCGCGTGAGCGCGTACGCATAGACGAACGCCAGCGTCACCGTCACGGCCATGGTGGCCGTGGAGACCGCCAGGCTGTTGGTGATGGAGGCCGCGATGGCGGGCGTCGAGACGTACCGGACGTAGTTCGCCGGGCCCACGAAGCGGCCGTCGTTGTCCTGCAGGCTGCGCCAGAGCACCTGGAGCATCGGGAACAGCACGAACAGGGCGAGGAAGGCGCCGAAGGCGCCCGTGAGCGCCCAGCCCACGGCCGTCTCGACGCCCGCCCGGGGCCGGCGCGCCGGAGCGGCGCC
>JBBIIW010000620.1:0-1882 GCA_037446305.1 Candidatus Rokuibacteriota bacterium | reverse complement strand
GGGGCCGGCGCGGGCGGCGCGGCTGGTCGCCGCCTTCGAGCTCACGCGCCGGCTGCGGGCCCGCACCCCGGGAGCGCGGACCGTGCTGTCGAGCCCGGCCGAGGTCTACGCCGCGTTCGGGCCGCTGATGGAGCACCTGCAGCGCGAGGTGTTCCGCGTCGCCATGCTGGACGCCCAGAACGGCCTGCTGCGCGACCGGGTGGTCTCGGAGGGGACGCTGTCGGCCAGCCTGGTGCATCCCCGGGAGGTCTTCAAGCCGGCCATCCTCGAGTCGGCGGCGGCGGTCATCCTGCTCCACAACCACCCCAGCGGCGACCCGACGCCCAGCCGGGAGGACATCAAGCTCACCCGGCAGCTGGTCGAGTGCGCGCGGCTGCTCGATCTCCGCGTGCACGACCACCTCATCGTCGGCCGCGGGCGCTACGTCAGCCTGGCCGAGCAGGGGCTCATCTGACGCGGCTGCCGGCGGCGGCCGGACGCGCTATCATCAGCCTCGTGAGCGGCATCCAGGTCCGGCGCGTCGGCCACGTCGTGCTCAAGGTGCGCAGCCTCGAGCGGTCCGTCCCCTTCTACCGCGACGTGCTCGGCCTCCGGGAAGTGGCCCGGATGTGGGGGCGGATGGTGTTCTTCTCGGCCACCGGCGAGAACCACCACGACCTGGCGCTGCTGGAGGTGGGCCCCGACGCGCCCAGGGCCGACCACGGCGCGGTGGGGCTCTTCCACGTGGCGCTGAAGATCGGCGACAGCCTGGAAGAGCTGCGGGCGGCCAAGGCTGCCCTGGAGGCGCGCGGGGTGACGATGCGGCTGGCCGACCACCGCGTCAGCCAGTCCATCTACCTGAACGATCCCGACGGCAACGGGCTGGAGCTCTACGTGGACGCCGACCCGGCCATCTGGCGCGCCGATCCGGCGGCGGTGGCCACGGTGAAGCCGCTCGAGCTCTGAGCGGCGTCAGCCCTTGGCGAGCTTCTCGATGTCCTTGCGCGACATCGTGTGCAGGCGGGAGAGCAGGGTCTTCACCTTCCGCTCCGACGTGTGGTCGGCCAGGATGAGCTTCTTCGATCGCGTGCCGTTGACGATGTAGGCCACCCAGTCGTCGAGGTTGGGTGTCCCGCGCCAGGCCACCGTCACCCCGCTGAGTCGCATCCGCCGACGGCCCTCGACCTTCGCGAGCGGTTTTCGGCTGCCTTCCATGATTCGTGGTGTCCTCTCGGCGTCTCGTCGGTGTGTGCCCTGCGTAACCCGGACCGTTGCAACTCCTCCAACAACGGCGCTCGCAACCTTACGAGCGCCGGTTCGAGGGTGTCAAGGGCTCGTTTCGCCGCATGGCGAGCGTGCGGGCGACACGGGGCCACCGCGGCGGCGGCGCCGGACGCGAGAAAAGTGACGCGCGTGTCGTCGGTGGACGACTTCTCCGTCGCTTTCCGGCCTCGCCCCGCCCCGTGCGCGGGAAAACCGCGCGATTTTGGGTCATGTGGATAGCAGTGGACATGTGGACAAGCGCCCGGGCCTCCGGGAGGCGCGGCGCGCGCGGGGCGTCGAGGATGTGGCGAGCGAGGATGGGACCGCCGGTCACGAATCGGGTGCTGCCGTCGTCGATGACACGCACGCCGGCCGCCAGGACGGCCGGGATGATCTCGCGCGCGTTGGCCTCCGCGAAGTCGGGCGAGCGCTTCACGATGACGGGCACCCGGCTGGCGGCCGCCACGCGCTCCGGCATGGCCGACAGCTCGCGGGCCGCGCGCTCCACTCGTAGACGAGCCGCGTGTTGAGCGAGGAGACGTTGACCTCCCGCAGCGCTCCCAGCGGGCCGAGGGCGGACGCCAGCGCCATGTCGTCGTCGGCCGACTCCCCGGCCACGCTCACGATGATCGGCACGCGG
>JBBIIW010000619.1:0-1886 GCA_037446305.1 Candidatus Rokuibacteriota bacterium | reverse complement strand
GCCGCGCGCCGTAGAGCGCCAGGCCGACGCCGGTCGCGTAGATCGGGCTCTTGACGACCTCGCTCAGCCCGCCGACCGTCTCGGGCAGCCCCCGGCGCACCGGCAGGTCGAACACGGCCTCGGCCAGCTCGGGCACGCCCTCCATGATCGCGGTGCCGCCCGTCACCACCACCCCGGCCGCGGCGGCGTTCTCCAGCCCGGCGCGGGCCAGGTCCCGGGCCACCAGCGTGAAGATCTCCTCCACGCGCGGCTGGATGATCTCCGACAGGATCTGCCGTGACAGCTGCCGGGGCCGGCGGCCGCCGACCGACGGCACCTCGATGCTCTCCTCGGTCGAGACCAGCGCGGTGAGCGCGCAGCCGTAGCGCCGCTTCAGGTCCTCGGCCTCGGCCGCCGGCGTGCGCAGTCCGACCGCGATGTCGTTGGTCACGTGATCGCCGCCCAGCGGCAGGACCGCCGTGTGCCAGACGGCGCCGTCCCGGAAGAGGGCGACGTCCGTGGTCCCCCCGCCGATGTCGATCAGCAGCACCCCCAGCTCCCGCTCGTCGGGGAACAGGACCGCCTCGGCCGAGGCCAGGGGCTGCAGGACGACGTCGTGCACGGTGAGGCCGGCCCGGTTCACCGCCCGGATGACGTTCTGGACGGACGTCACGGCGCCGGTCACGATGTGGACCTCGACTTCCAGGCGCACGCCGGACATGCCGACCGGCTCCCGGATCCCGTCCTGGTCGTCCACCGTGAAGGTCTGGGGCAGGACGTGGATGATCTCGCGGTCCTGCGGCACGTTGATGGCGCGGGCCGCCTCCACCGCGCGCTGGACGTCGAGCGCGCTCACCTCCCGCTCCCGCCCGGCGACCGCCACGGCGCCGCGGCTGTTGAGCCCCCGGATGTGGCCCCCCGCGATGCCGGTCAGCACGCCCGACACCTCCACGCCCGCCATCTGCTCGGCCTCGGCCACCGCCTGGCGGATGGCCTCCACGGTCGCCTCGATGTTGACGACGACGCCCTTGCGCAGCCCGCGCGAGGGCGCGGCGCCCACGCCCACGACGTCGAGGCCGCCCGACCGGCCGGGCTCGGCGATCACGGCGCAGATCTTCGTGGTGCCCACGTCCAGGCCCACGATGGGCTCGTCCGGCTTCCGGCGCGCTATCCCCGGCCTCCTTTCAGCACCACCTGGTCCCGGAACCGCAGGTCGATGGCCCGGACCTGGGCGCCCTCGGCCGCCAGCTGGGCCAGCACGCCCTCCAGCCGCGCCAGGCGCTCGTCCCAGTCCTCGGTGCCCAGCCGGACCTCGACGCCGTCCACGGTGTAGAGCACGGGGCCCTCGGGGCCGCTCATGTCGATCTCCGAGATGGCGCCCGCCAGCGGACTGCCGGCCCGGAGCAGCGAGCGGATCAGCGCCAGCGCCGCCCGGGCCCTGGGGCCCGGCGCCGTGCGCAGGGCGGCCAGCTCCTCCTCCCCCAGCCCGCTGATCACCGGCACCGGCGGGGCCACCGCCTGGTCCGCCTCGCCGAGCAGGTACCCCTCCTCGTCCAGCCAGTGCAGGCGGCCGCTCGAGACCAGCGTGAAGGGCCGGCGCTCCTCGACCACGATGGTGACCCGGTTGGGCAGCTCGCGGACGAGCTCCGCCCGCGCGATCTCCGGCAGGCTCTGCACGCCGGCCACCACCGCGGCCGGGTCGAGCCGGAAGAGGTTGACGCCGGCCACGATGCCGGAGGCGGCCAGGATGCGCTCCGGGGGCACCCGGGACGCGCCGCGCACGGCCACCGAGGTGACCGCGAAGCGCGGCGAGGTCAGGAGCCAGTGCCCCCCGGCCGCCAGCCCGAGCAGGGCCCCCAGCGCCAGGCCGGCCCCGAGCAGACGGCGGCGGCGGCGCCGGCGGGCCG
>JBBIIW010000618.1:0-1894 GCA_037446305.1 Candidatus Rokuibacteriota bacterium | reverse complement strand
GCCCTACCTGCTGCCGGTCTCCGCCCACACCCCAGAGGCGCTGCGCGCCATGGCCGGCGCCTTCAGGCAGCACCTGGGCGAGGGCGCGGAGGCCGGCGCGAGCCTGGCCGACGTTGCCTACACGGCGGCCGTCCGGCGCGGCCACCACGACTTCCGCCTGGCCCTGGTGGCCGGCACCCCGCAGGAGGCGGCCGAGCACCTGGAGGCCTTCCTTCAGGACGAGGCGCGGCCCGGCCTGTCCTCGGGCCGGCGCCTGGCGGACCGGCCGCGGAAGCTCGTCTTCGTCTTCCCGGGCCAGGGCGCGCAGTGGGTCGGCATGGCGCGCGACCTCGTCGCCGACGAGCCGGTCTTCCGGCAGGCGCTGGAGCGGTGCGAGGCCGCGCTGCGCCCCCACGTGGGCTGGTCGGTACTCAAGGAGCTGGCCGCCGAGGGGTGGCAGTCGCGGCTCGAGGAGCTGGACGTCGTCCAGCCGACCCTCTTCGCCGTGCAGGTCGCGCTGGCGGCGCTGTGGCGGGCGTGGGGCGTGGAGCCGGACGCGGTGGTCGGCCACAGCATGGGCGAGGTGGCGGCGGCCCACGTGGCCGGCATCCTGAGCCTCGACGACGCGGCCCGCATCATCTGCCGCCGCAGCCGGATCGTCAGGCAGCACGCGGCCGGCCGGGGCGGGATGGCCGTCGTCGAGCTGCCGGCCGCCGCGGTCGAGGCGGAGCTGCGCCCGTGGGGCGGCCGCATCGTGGTGGCCGCCCACAACGGTCCGACCACCACGGTGGTCGCCGGCGATCCGGCCGCGCTCGAGGAGCTGCGCGAGGCGCTCGAGCGCCGGCAGGCGTTCTTCCACCCCGTCAAGGTGGACTACGCCTCGCACAGCCCGCACATGGACCCCCTGCAGCCCGCGCTGCTCGAGGCCCTGGAGGGGATCCGGCCCGGGCGGGCGACGGTGCCGATGGTCTCGACCGTGACGGGCGCGGTCGTCGAGGGCCCCGAATGCGACGCCCGCTACTGGGTCCGCAACCTCCGCGACCCCGTGCTGTTCCGGCAGGCCGTGGAGCGCCTGGCCGGGGACGGGCACGACCTCGTGCTCGAGATCAGCCCCCACCCGGCGCTGGCCACGGCCGTGGCGCAGAGCTTCCGGCACCGCCGGCAGGACGGGGTCGTCCTGCCCTCGCTGCGCCGGGGGGAGCCCGGGCGCGCCGTGATGCTGGGGAGCCTCGGCGCCCTCTACACGGCGGGCTATCCCGTGGACTGGGGCCGCCGCTACCCCTCGGGCCGCTGCGTGCCCCTGCCCCTCTACCAGTGGCAGCGCGAGCGGTTCTGGCTCGAGCGATCCGCCCCGGGGCCCGCGGCGCGCCGCGGCGAGCACCCGCTGCTCGGCGTCCACGTGCGCTCCGCGGCCCACGCCGGCACGCACATCTGGGAGTCCCGGATCGGGCCGCGCGAGCTGCCGTATCTGGGCGACCACCGGGTGCAGGGCCTCGCGCTCCTGCCCGCCGCCGCGTACGTGGAGGCCGCGCTGGCGGCGGCCCGCGCGGTCTGGGGCGAGGGCGCGCACATAGTGGAGCGCCTGAGCCTGCGCCGGGCGCTCTTCTTCCGTGACGACGGGCCGGCGACCTTCCAGGTCGTGGGCTCGACGCCCGCCCCCGGCGAGGCCGCGCTGCAGTTCTTCGGGCGGGAGGGGGTGGACGACGAGGCCGCGGCGCCGTGGACGCTCCTGGCCACGGCGACCGTCCGGCGCGCGGCGGACGGCGCCGCGCCCGAGCCCGAGCAGGCGCCGGCCACGCTGCAGGCCCGGGGCGAGGCCGGCGTCGAGGGCCCCGAGCTGTACGCGGCCCTGCGCGCGCGGGGGCTGCAGTACGGGCCCGCGTTCCAGGGCGTGGAGCGCGCGTGGCGGGGCGAG
>JBBIIW010000617.1:0-1895 GCA_037446305.1 Candidatus Rokuibacteriota bacterium | reverse complement strand
GCGGGCGAGTTGCGACCAGGTGCGTCCGGTCGCGCTCGCCGCCCGGGACCTCGACCACCGTCCGGTCCGCCCGCCGGGTCCAGATCCGGTCCCCGACCAGCAGCCAGACCTGCGCCTGCCCATCCACCACCCGCTCGAAGCGCTGCAGGCCCGGCGCGCGCAGGAACAGCCGCTCCTCGCCGCTGACGGGGGGATGGCGGCCCTCGGGGTGGTAGACGGTGAGGGTCTGGGTGATGGCGAGGTCCGTGATCCGGACGCCGGCCAGCCGGGCGACGAAGGCCTCGACGGCCTGGCGCGCTTCCCCCGGGGGCTGGCCCCGGGCGGCCCGGGGCATGAGCCCCC
This sequence comes from Candidatus Rokuibacteriota bacterium, assembly GCA_037446305.1. Taxonomy (GTDB): domain Bacteria; phylum Methylomirabilota; class Methylomirabilia; order Rokubacteriales; family CSP1-6; genus JBBIIW01. Next base: position 1,553 of record JBBIIW010000617.1, on the reverse strand, counting down.
CGAGCAGGCCCCCCAGCACCGCCGCCAGCGCGTGCCGGCGCCTCACGGCTCGCTTATACGGCGCGCTCGCGGGAGAAGTCAACGAATCCCCGACGTTTTTTGCCGATCGGCCCTTTCTGCTACTATACGGAAAACCCTCAAAGGAGACGTTGTGCCGCCGACTGACACCCTTGCCTCGAACGGCGTCCTCGAACTGATCCTCAGCGCCGGCCCGGTGGGGAAGGCCGTCCTGCTGATCCTGGTCGGCTTCTCGATCGTCAGCTGGGCGCTCATCGTCGAGAAGTGGTGGCAGTTCCGGCGTGTGAGGCGGCAGAGCCTGGCGTTCCTCAAGATCTACCGGGAAGGGCGACGGGGCGCGGCCTTGCACGCGGCCGTCAAGAAGTACCGCGACAGCCCGCTGGCCCAGATCTACGCGGCGGCCAACCAGGAGGCGGGCGGCCTGGACGAGGCCCTGGACGACGGCGACGACGTCGCGAGCACCCTGGAGGTGGTCCACCGCGCGATGCGTCGCGCGGCCGGTCACGAGGTGGCCCGGCTCGAGCGGTACCTGCCCTTCCTCGCCACCACCGCCAGCGCCGCCCCCTTCATCGGCCTGTTCGGCACGGTGTGGGGCGTCATGACGGCCTTCCACGGCATCGGTACCCAGGGCTCGGCGTCGCTGGCCGTGGTGGCCCCCGGCATCTCCGAGGCCCTCATCGCCACGGCTTTCGGCCTGGGGGCCGCCATCCCCGCCGTCATCGGCTACAACTACTTCGTCAACCGGGTCAAGCACTGGGCCGCCGAGATGGACGGCTTCATGCTCGACGTCCTGAACGCTCTCACCCGCGCGGCCGCCCCGGGGGCCAAGGTGGCGCGCTCGGTCAAAGATGGCATTTAAGCTGGACGACGCCGACGGCTCGCGCCGCGTCGGCTCCTCGCTGGCCGAGATCAACATCATCCCGCTGGTGGACGTCGTCCTCGTCCTCCTGCTGATCTTCATGCTCACCGCGCCCATGATGTACCGCGGCATCGACGTGAACCTGCCCCGCGCCGCGTCCCGGCCCACCGCGGTCGAGGAGCGGATGGTCCTGACGGTGACGAAGGACCAGGCGCTCTACCTGAACGACCGGCGGCTGTCGCCGGCCGGGCTCGAGATCGCCCTGCGGGACGCCTTCAAGAACCGCAGCGACAAGACGCTGTACCTCAAGGCCGATGCCGGCCTGTCCTACGGCGTGGTGGTGGAGACCATGGACCGAGTCCGGCGCGCGGGCATCGAGCGCCTGGGGATGGTGACGGAGCCCGCCCGTCGCTGAGATGTCGGCGGCGACGATGACCGTTCGCCTCCGTCCCCGGCCGGGCCAGGGCCCGGCCCTGCGGCGGACCCGCGTCCCGTACGTGTCGCTGGCGCTCTCGGCGGTCGCCCATGGCGGCCTGATCGCGGCGCTCCTGGCCGCCGCCGCGACCTGGGGCGAGCCGCCCACCACGTACGTCGTCAACCTGGTGCCGGCCGTGGCGGCGCCCGGCGTGCCCGAGGGACGGCCGACCCCGGTCGCCACGCCGCGGCCCGAGCCGCC
>JBBIIW010000616.1:0-1898 GCA_037446305.1 Candidatus Rokuibacteriota bacterium | reverse complement strand
GCTCGGCGCCGGCGCGCGCACCCGGCCGTCGCGCGCCACCTCAGAAGTGCGGCTGGAAGATCTGATACCCGGTGACCGGCGTGACCTTGTTCCCCTCGGCGCTGTCGGCCCGCATCAGCCGGACGGCGTTCAGGCCGTGACGACGGTTCGGACCGTAGCTGATCGGGGCCGTCAGGCGCTCCGCGGTGTAGTTCTTGATGCCCTCCATCGCCTCCACGAACGACTCCCGCGTGAGGTTCCGGCCCGCCCGCTTGAGGCCCTCCACCGCCACCATCATCGCGCTGGCGCCGGCCAGCGCCGTGTTCTCCTTGCCCTTCAGCTTGGGCTCGATGCGGGTCAGGATCTGGATGATCCGGTCCGCGTCCGGCTCCCCGGCCACCGCGCCCAGCACGTTGTAGTGGGCCCCCTCCCACAGCGGTCCCAGCAGCCGGTACATGATCAGGTGATCGCCCAGCGGGAAGGAGGCGACCAGCTTCGGCCGGTAGCCGGTCTTGGCCATCTCCTTCACGAGGTTGGCCCCGTGGGTGATCGTGGAGTAGAGGATGACGGCGTCGGCGCCGGAGTCCTTCAGCTTGTTGGCGTGCGTGCTCAGCTCCCGGTCCGTCAGCTCGTAGGGCAGCTCGAGGGCCAGCGTGGCCTTGCCGCCCACGGCCCTGAGCCCCCGGCGCACGCCCTCCAGACCGCCCTTGCCGTAGTCGTCGTTCTGGTAGAAGACCGCGATCTTCTTCGCCCCCTGCACGGTGACGGTGTGCGAGAGGAGGAACTCGCCCTCGTCACCGTAGTCGGGGTAGTTGACGAACACGTAGCGCAGCTTCTCGCGCGGCTGCCGGGCCCAGATGGCCGGGTTGCCGTACGGGTTGACGACCGGGAACCTGTACTCGTGGGGGAACTCCTTGGCGGCGTTCAGGATGGCCGAGCCCAGCAGGCCGACGTTCATGAACACCTTGTCCTGCATCTCCTTCAGGTTGGCCATGGCCCGGCCCGGGTGGTAGCCGTCGTCCCTGATCTCCACCCGGAGCGTCCGGCCGTGGACGCCGCCCTGCTCGTTGACGTACCGGGCCCAAGCCTCCATGGCCACGGCGGTGTTGCCCCAGGCGGCGGCGGGGCCGGAGAGGGGCGTGGTGACCCCGACCACGATCTCGGTGTCGGTGACGCCGGGCACGGTCTGCGCGACCGCCGCCGGCACCGCCGCCAGCCCCAGCATGAGCACGATCGCCGCGACGGTCCTCTTCATCGGTCTCCTCCTCGTGGCTGACGCGCGAATTATACCCCTCGTTCGCCGGCCGGATGGCGGGCCAGGCTGGCGGGCAGCAGCGCCTCCTCGCCGAAGCGGCGCGTGACGGCGTCGACGGCGCGGGCCAGGCGCTCCCGCCGGACCGTGCCCGCGTCGAGCAGCGAGAGCTGCCCGGTGCCCTGCGGCTGCAGGCCGGAAGCCGACAGCCCGATGAGCCGCACGGGGGCCGTCACGTCCTCGCGCGCGAGCAGCGCCCGAGCCCGCCGGTACAGCTCCAGCCCGTCCTGCGTGGGATCGCCCGTCCGGGCGCGGGTGATCGTGCGGAAGTCGGCGAAGCGGAGCTTCAGCGTCACGCGGGCCGCCGCCAGCCCCTCCCGGCGCAGGTCCCGGGCCACCCGCTCGGCCTGGCCGCGCAGGGTCCGCTCCAGGAGGCCCACCTCGCGGCAGTCCACCCCGAAGGTCGTCTCGGCCCCCATGGACTTGGCCGGCACCGAGGGCTCGACGGGCCGGTCGTCCAGCCCGTGCGCCAGGGCGTGCAGGTGCTCGCCGTGACGGCCGAAGCGCTCGACCAGCGCCCGCCGGGGGTAGCGCTGGACGTGGCCGATCATGGTGAGGCCCAGGGCGCGCAGGGCGCGGGCCGTGGCGCGCCCGACGCCCCACAGGC
>JBBIIW010000615.1:0-1902 GCA_037446305.1 Candidatus Rokuibacteriota bacterium | reverse complement strand
GGCCCGGCGCGCCGCGGTCGCCGCCGCGTCCACGGTCCAGCGGACCGGATCGAGCACCACCCCGTAGTCGTCGCGGGCGGCGGCCAGGCTGACGAGCTCGTTGCGCACGTCCTGCAGCACCCGGGCCGGGTCGCGCTCCAGGGGATCGCCCCAGCCGCCCGCCCCCGCCTGGTCGTGGCGGAACACGTCGCCCCGCCGCATGGTCATGATGAACTTGCCCGGCAGCGCCCGCGCCTCGCCGTCCGGGTTGAGAACGTTCGCCGAGGGGCGCCCGGGCTGCCCGCCCCAGAGCCCGTAGGGGCGGAAGTCCCGCCGGTCGGAGCGGACCTGCAGCACGGCCTCGGCCTCCAGCAGCCGGTACTCCCGCCGCACGCTCATGCCGCCCCGGAAGCGGCCGGGCCCGCCCGAGTCCGGCAGGAAGTTCATCGAGACGACCTCCAGCGGCTGCTCGATCTCGCACACCTCGGCCGGCTGCAGGCAGATGTTGTTGAAGATGTTCGTGTTGCCGTCCAGGCCGTCGGCCCACGGCCGGCCGCCCCAGGCCGAGGCGAAGAACTCCACGTAGATGAAGGGCCGCCGCCGGGCGTCCCAGCCGCCGATGGAGATGCCGGTGTTGCCGCCCTCGGAGGCGGCCGGGACGCGGTCGGGCAGCATGCGGGCCAGCGCGCCGAAGCAGCAATCGACCATGCGGAAGCCGGTCAGCCCGCGGGCCGCCGTGGCCGCCGGCAGCACGCAGTTGGCGATGGTGCCGGGCGGGGCCACCACCTCCACCGCCCGGTAGAACCCCTCGTTGTTCGGGATGTCGGGGGGCAGCACGGAGCGGATGCAGGTGTAGGTGGCCGCCTTGGTGAAGGACAGCGTGTTGTTGATGGCGCCCTTGACCTGGGGCGAGGACCCCGTCCAGTCGGCGACCAGGGTGTCCCCCGCCTTGCGCAGCGTGACCCGGAGCGGGATCGGCCGGCCGTAGTCCACCCCGTCGTCGTCGATCCAGTCCTCGAAGGACCACTCGCCGTCCGGCAGCGCGCGCAGGGCGGCCCGGGTCATGCGCTCGGTGTAGTCGATCAGCTCCCGCATCCAGTCCCGCACCCGGGCCAGGCCGTGGCGGGCGACCAGGCGCAGGAAGGCCGTCTCGGCGATGTGGCAGGCGGCCAGCTGCGCGCGCAGATCCCCGAACACCCGGTCCGGCACCCGGACGTTCTTCTCGATGAGCCGGAACAGCGTCTCGTTCGGCTCGCCGCGGTCGTACATCTTCACGGGCGGGATCCGCAGCCCCTCCTGGTAGATCTCCGTCGAGTCCGAGGCGTTGGAGCCGGCCACCCGCCCGCCCACGTCGGTCTGGTGGCAGATGGTGGCCGCGAAGGCCACCCGGGCGCCCTCGTGGAAGATCGGCTTGAGCACGAACACGTCGGGCAGGTGCATGCCGCCCTCGAAGGGGTCGTTCAGGCAGTACACGTCGCCGGGCTGCATGCGCTCGCCGTACCGGCGCAGGGTCGCGGCCAGCGCGTCCGGGAACGAGCACAGGTGGGCCGGCAGCGTGAGGCCCTGGGCCACCGTGCGCCCCTCGGCGTCGCAGAAGGCGGTGGAGAAGTCCATCACGTCCTTGATGACGCCCGAGTAGGCGGTGCGCACGATGGTGAGCGCCATCTCGTCGGCGATGGAGAAGAGCGCGTTCTTGAACAGCTCGAAGGCGATCGGGTCGCGGGTCGTCATGCCGGGCTCCCGAGCTCGAGGACGATGTTGCCCCAGGCGTCCAGGCCGGCCCGGGCCCCCGGGGGCACCAGGCACGTGGCGTCGTACTCCTCGACGATGGCCGGCCCGGCGACCGCGCGGACCAGGTCGCTGCGGCCGACCACGCGGGCCGTGAGCCAGCCGGCCTCCGGGCCGAACCAGGCCGGCCGCGGC
>JBBIIW010000614.1:0-1904 GCA_037446305.1 Candidatus Rokuibacteriota bacterium | reverse complement strand
CGCGCGCCTCGGGGACCTGCCGCTCGCGCTGCCCGTCGAGCGGCCGCCGGCCCGCCACGTCTACTACCTGTACACGGTACGGCACGCCCAGCGCGACGCCCTGGCCAAGGCCCTGACCGATCTGGGCGTGGGCACGGCCGTCCACTACCCGGTCCCGGCGCCGGCGCAGCCGCTCTTCGGGCTGGCGGACGAGCGACGATGGCCGGAGGCCTGGCGCGCCGCCCGCGAGGTCCTGTCGCTGCCCTGCTACCCCGAGCTGACGGACGCCGAGGTCGACGAGGTGGCGCGCGCCGTCGAGCGCGCCTGCGAGCGCCTGTGACGCCCGCCGAGACGCTGCGGCAGCGCCTGGAAGGGGCGCCCACGGTGGGCGTGGTCGGCCTCGGCTACGTCGGGCTGCCGCTGGCCGTCGCCTTCGCCGAGTCCGGGGCCACCGTGCTGGGCGTCGACCTCGACGGCGCCCGGGTGGCGAGCATCCGCGCCGGGCGCAGCTTCATCGAGGACGTGCCGACCGGCACCCTGGCCCGGCTGGTGGGGGAGGAGCGGCTGACCGCGGCCTCGGACTTCAGCGTGCTCAAGGACGCGGACGCCATCGTCATCTGCGTGCCGACCCCGCTCGGCAAGTCCAAGGACCCGGACATCTCGTTCGTCATCGCCGCCGCCGACGCGGTGGCGGCGGTGGCCCGGCGGGCGCAGCTGGTCGTGCTCGAGTCCACGACCTACCCCGGCACCACCCAGGAGGTGCTGGTGCCCCGGCTGGAAGCCCGCGGCCTGGAACCCGGCCGGGACGTCTTCCTGGCCTTCTCGCCCGAGCGCATCGACCCCGGCAACCGTCGCTACACGCTGCGCGACATCCCCAAGGTGGTGGGCGGGCTGACGCCCGCCTGCAGCCAGCTGGCCCTCGCCCTCTACCGGCGGATCGCGCCCGAGGTGGTCCTCGTCTCCAGCCCGGCCACGGCGGAGATGGTCAAGCTCCTGGAGAACACCTTCCGGTCGGTGAACATCGCCCTGGCCAACGAGTTCGCCATCATGTGCCGCCGCCTCGGCGTGTCGGTCTGGGAGGTGATCGAGGCCGCCGCCACCAAGCCCTTCGGCTTCATGCCCTTCTACCCGGGCCCGGGGCTGGGCGGGCACTGCCTGCCCTCCGACCCGCATTACCTGTCGTGGCGGATGCGCCTGAGCGGCTACGAGCCGCGCTTCATCGCGTTCGCGGACGAGATCAACCGCAACATGCCGGGCTACGTCGTCCAGCTGGTCACCGACGCCCTCAACGACCGCGGGCGCGCCGTGCGGGGCAGCCGCATCCTGGCCCTGGGCGTGGCCTACAAGGCCAACGTGGCCGACACCCGGGACTCGCCGGCGCTGGAGATCCTCGACCTCCTGCACGCCCGCGGCGCCCTCGTCGAGTACCACGATCCCTTCGTGCCGGCGATCGAGATCGCCGGCGGGCGGCGCGCGGCCCTGCCCTGGCCGGCCGATCTGGGCGCCTGGGACGTGGTCCTGATCCTCACCCCGCACGCCGGCTACGACTGGGCGGCCATCGTCCGCGAGGCGGCGCTCGTCATCGACACCCGCAACGCCACCCGGGACATCGCCTCCGCTCCCAACCTGATCCGGCTGTAAGCGCTGGCCCGCCGTGCTGGTCGCCATCCTGGTCTCGCTCCGTCCGCGCCAGTGGGTGAAGAACCTCTTCGTCTTCGCGGGGCTGATCTTCGCCGAGAAGGCATTCACGCCGCTGGCCGGGGTGGCCGGGGCCGTGTTCCTGATCTTCTGTGCGCTCTCGGGGGCCATCTACCTGCTCAACGACGTCGCCGACCGGGACCAGGACCGGCGGCACCCCGACAAGCGCCGCCGGCCGGTGGCCGCGGGGCGCCTGCCGGTCCCGGTCGCGCTGGCCGCGGCCGCGG
>JBBIIW010000613.1:0-1904 GCA_037446305.1 Candidatus Rokuibacteriota bacterium | reverse complement strand
CAACCACTCCGCCAGCTCCGTCTTGGCCAGTCGGCGGACCAACTGCCAGCGGCCGAGGACCCTCGGAGGCGACAATTGGCCTACCGAGTGCGCAAGCGTCCCCTCCGCACGCGGCCAAGCCGACGGCCGCCCCGGGCGCCGGGCCCGGCTTCACCCGGGCCAGCAGGGTCGTCGCGCGCGAGACCAGGTTGCCCAGGTCGTTGGCCAGGTCGGCGTTGAGCCGGCCCACGAAGGCCTCCTCGGAGAAACTGGCGTCCAGCCCGAAGGTCATCTCGCGCATCACGAAGTACCGGAAGGCGTCGTTGCCGTACCGGTCCTTCAGCGCCAGCGCCTCCACGACGTTGCCGACCGACTTCGACATCTTGCCGCCACCGACGTTCCAGTAGCCGTGCACGTTCAGGTGGCGGTACATGAGCTGCTCGGCCGGCACGCCCCGGACGTCGGCCAGCGCCTTGAGCATGCAGGGCCAGTAGATGGCGTGCGGCTTCAGGATGTCCTTGGCGATGAGGTGCTGGGCGGCCGGCCAGTAGCGCCGGAACTTCTCGCCGTCCGGGAAGTCCAGCGCCGAGATGTAGTTGATCAGGGCGTCGAACCACACGTAGGTGACGTAGCCGGCGTCGAACGGCAGCGGGATGCCCCACTCGAGGCGCCGGCGCGGGCGGCTGATCGAGAGGTCCTGGAGCGGGTCGCGCAGGAAGCCCAGGATCTCGTTGCGGTACCGCTCGGGCCGGATCAGGGCGGGATGGCGCTCGAGGTAGTCCACCAGCCAGGCCTGGTACTTCGACATCCGGAAGAAGTAGTTCTCCTCCTCGATGTACGTCAGCGGCGTCTGGTGGTCGGGACACCGGCCCTCGACGATCTCCTTCTCGGTGTAGAAGCGCTCGCAGCCGAAGCAGTACTGGCCGCCGTAGGTCCCCAGGTAGATCTCGCCGGCGTCCCAGAGCATGGCGAGGATCGCGGAGACGACGGCCTGGTGGCGCGGCTCGGTGGTGCGGATGAAGTCGCTGTACTCGATGCCCAGGCTCCGCCAGGCGTCGCGGAAGGCCTGCGAGTTGCGGTCGGCCAGCTCCCGGGGCGTCACCCCTTCCCGGGCGGCCGCCTGGACGATCTTGTCGCCGTGCTCGTCGGTGCCGGTCAGGAAGTAGACGTCGTCGCCGGCCAGCCGGCGATAGCGCGCCATGGCGTCGGCGATGATGGTGGTGTAGGCGTGCCCCAGGTGCGGCCGGGCGTTGATGTAGTAGATCGGCGTGGTCAGGTAGAAGGGACGGCTCACGACCCGGGCTGGACCTCGATGTGGTGGCGGCCCTGCCACGTCACGTGCTCGATCGGCACCTCGGCCTCCGTGCCGTCCGGGAAGCCCACCACCACGCTCTGCTTGAGGACCCGCAGCGACTTCACCTTGCCGCTCATGCAGCCGCCGCCCCCGCAGGCGGCCTGGCAGGGCGTGTTGACCCGGGGCAGGCGGCTGCGCAGCTCCTCGTAGAGGGAGAACTCGTACAGCAGGCAGCACTTGAGGCGGCCGCAGTTGCCCAGCAGCCGGCTGTCGGTCAGCGGCATGTCCTGGCTCTTGGCCATCTTGACCGAGATGGGCTCGAACTTCCGCAGGTGGGAGGCGCAGCAGAGCTGCCGGCCGCACGGGCCCACGCCGTCCATGATCCGGGTGACGTCCCGGGCGCCGATCTGCCGCATCTCCACCCGGGCCCGCAGGTCGCGGGCCAGGTCGCGCACCAGCTCCCGGAAGTCCACCCGCTCCTCGGCGTTGAAGTAGACGGTGGCCCGGCGCTGGCCCGGGTGGAACTCCACGTCCACGACCTTCATGGCCAGCCCGCGCTGCCGGGCGCGGCGCTGGGCGGTCGCGACGGCGCGCGTCTCCCGCTCGCGGCGCTCGCGCCACGCCCGGACCT
>JBBIIW010000612.1:0-1906 GCA_037446305.1 Candidatus Rokuibacteriota bacterium | reverse complement strand
CGCGCTCGGCGTGCGGGTCCTGGCCGCCGGCCGGGCCCTGGCTCCCGGGTACGTCGGCCTCGCGCTCGGCCCGGCCGACGTGGACGACCTGCCGCGCATCGTGGAGGACGCCCTGGAGCAGGCCTGGCGCCGGGCCCGGGTCAACGCCGAGATGAAGGCCGACGCCCGCGGCAAGTTCGGCCCGCTGGGCGCGTCGCTGGCCGACCTGCGCCTGGCCCCCGTCGAGGCGCGCGAGGACACCGTGCCCGCCGTCTACGAGATCGATCCCCGGAGCGTCGGGCTGCCGGCCATGGTCGCCCTCGCCGCCGACGTGTCGCGGCAGGTGCAGGCCCTGGACGCGCGGGTGGCCCACAACGCGGTGGGCGCCCTCACGCAGCTCTCGCGGCTTCTGTTCGCCTCCACCGAGGGCGCGCTCATCGACCAGGCGTTCGCGCTCACCCAGGGCAGCTGCTCGGTGGTGGCGGTGTCGACGGCGACCAGCCAGCGCCTGCACGACGTGCTGGGGCATCAGCGCGGCTGGGAGATCCTGCTCCAGGGCGTGGCCGAGCCGATGATCGCCTACCCGCCCTGGCCCGAGTTCTGCCTGGCCCTGGCCCGGGAGGCCGTCGCGCTGAGCGAGGCCCCGCCCCTGCCGACGGGCGAGCGCGAGGAGGTGGTCGTCACCGACCCGCACTACAACACGCTGCTCTCCCACGAGATCATCGGCCACCCGGTCGAGCTGGACCGGGCGCTCAAGATGGAGACGGCGTACGCCGGCCGGTCGTGGCTCCTGCGCTCCCTGCGGGAGCACCAGGTGGGCCGGCAGGTGGCCTCGCCGCTCGTCACCGCCTTCTCGGACCCCGCCCTGCCGGGCTACGGCCACTACCGCTACGACCACGAGGGCACGCCGGCCCGCCGCGTCGTGCACATCGACCGCGGCATCTTCCAGGGCTTCATGAACAGCCGCCAGACGGCGGCCCTCTTCGGCGGGGCCCCCAACGGCCACTACCTGGCCACCAGCGCGGCCCTGGTCCCGCTGGTGCGCATGTCGAACACCGTCTTCGCCGCCGGCGACCGCGATCCCCGCGACATCGTGCGCGAGGTGGACCGCGGCTGGTACCTGGCCGGCCACCGGATCCCCTCCATCGCCGAGAGCCGCGAGAACTTCCGCATCTCGGCCCGCGCCGTCTACGAGATCCGCAACGGCGAGCTGGGGCGCCTCTACCGCGACGGCGGCCTGGCGGCCGACAGCCGCGACTACCTGATGCACGTGGACGCCGTCGGCTCCGACTTCCGCCTCTTCCCCATCCCCAACTGCGGCAAGGGCCAGCCCATGCAGAGCCGCCAGCTGGGCAACGGCGGGCCCACCATGCGCAGCCGGGCCCGGCTGGTCGGGGGCTGAGGGTGCGGAGGGCGCTGATCGCCGCCGGCGTGGCGGCCGGCCTGCTGGGCACCGCCGCCCCCGCCGCCCGGCCCGACTCCCCGGTCAACTTCATCGGCGTCCGGGAGCTGAAGCAGCGGCTGGACGCGGGCGAGAAGGCCGACATCATCGACGTCCGCTCCTGGAGCGAGTTCGTCGAGCTGCACATCGCCGGCGCCCGCTCGATCCCGCTGCGCAGCCTCCCCGAGCGCGCCGACGAGATCCCCCGGCGCGGCCTGGTCGTCCTCTACTGAGCGTGCCCCCACGCGCTGGCCCGGGGGGCCAGCACCATCCTCTACGAGCGCGGCTGGCGCAACCACCGCGTGCTCGACGAGGGGCTGCCCGGCTGGTCCCAGCTCGGCTATCCCGTGGCCGGCCGGCGCGCGGGGCCGCCTTCGCGCTGAGCCGGTGACGTCCACCGCCGACCTGGCCCGGGCCGCCGCCGAGGCCCTCGCGCTGCTCCGGGCCCAGCCCGACGTCCGCGAGGCCGAGGTGTTCGTGGCCGAC
>JBBIIW010000611.1:0-1912 GCA_037446305.1 Candidatus Rokuibacteriota bacterium | reverse complement strand
TCGGCGCCGAGCCAGCGGACGTCCTCGATGATGCCGTCGACGAACTCCTGCTCCTCGCGGAGCGGGTTCGTGTCGTCGAAGCGGAGGTTGAAGAGGCCGCCGAAGTCGACGGCGATGCCGTAGTCGCCGGCGCACAAGAGCGCGATCTCCGAGAGCTCGCTGTTGCCGTAGAGCCCGACCCGGCGCCAGCCGCGCGTGCGGGCTCGCGATCGCGGAAGCCCCGTCGCCGAGCAGGATGACCGGCTCGTCGAGCCGGGCCGCCAGGGCGGCGGGAGAGAGGGCCAGGTAGTCCCACTCGCGCCGCATGGCGGTGCCGTCCCACCGGTAGCGACACGCGTAGACCTCGCCCTTGCGTGCGTCGAGCACGGGGCACACCGGCAGGGCGGCGAACGGCAGCGCGGCCGCCATGGCGTCCAGCGTGGGCACCGCCGCCACCGGCACGCCGAGCGCGAGGGCCAGCCCCTTCACGGTGCTCAGCCCGATGCGCAGCCCGGTGAACGAGCCGGGCCCCACGGCCACGGCCAGGCCCGCCAGGTCGCGCGGCGCGCACCCGGCGTCGGCCAGCAAGCGCTCGATGGCGGGCAGCAGGCGTTCGGAGTGCGTCGCCGCGACGTCGAGCACGTACTCGCCCCGCAGGCGCTCACCGTCCAGGAGCGCGACGCCCCCCGCCAGGGTCGAGGTCTCCACGGCCAGGACGCGCACGCGCCGAGTCTAGCACGCGGCGTCCCGGGCCGCCCCGGCGTGCGATAATACGCGGAAGGAGGTTCGGATGAACGCCGCCCCCAGAAAGGATCCCGTCGCCGTGGAGAGCGAGGTCCGCGAGAAGATCCACCTTGAGATCCTCAAGCGAACCGGGGCCTACCACGCCAACGATCACATCCTGCTCCCGTCGGGGCAGCACACCACCGAGTACATCGAGAAGACGCTGGTCACCACCGAGCCCTCGTTCACCGAGGGCCTGGGCGCCGTGATCGCCAAGCACTTCGCCCAGTGGCCGGTGGACGTCGTCCTCTCGACCGGGCCCGGGGCGCTCATCCTCTCGCACTGCGTGGCCCGCGCCCACCCCTCGCGCCCCATCGTGGTGTACGGCACCAAGGGGCTGTCGGGAGGCGAGCGGCGGGTCTCGCTGCCCGTCGAGTTCCAGCGCCTGATCCGGCCCGGCACCCGGGTGCTGCTGGTGGAGGACCTGGTCAGCACCGGCTCCACCCTCACGCTGCTCATCAACCTGGTCGAGCAGCTGGGGGCGGAGGTGGTCGGCATCGGCTGCCTGTGGCGCCGCACGTCGGTGGAGCTCGACGGCAAGCCGGTCTTCAGCCTGGTGAGCCGGGACTTTCCGACCTACAACCCGAACGACTGCCCGCTGTGCAGGCGCGGGGTGCCGCTCAACGAGGAGTTCGTGCGCCGCCGCGCCCAGCGGCGGCCCTCCACCGTGAAGGCGCCGAAGTCCCCCGACGCCGGCGGGCGCTAGGACGCCTTCCAGACCTCCGAGGGCGCCGGCGCCGGCGGGATGGTCAGCGCCTCCACCGCCTTCAGGTAGGCGTCGCGCAGCAGCTCGACCCGCCGGGTGAAGGTCAGGCCGATCCGGGCCAGGGCGTCCACGACCGCGCGGGGGTCGGCCTCGAGCGAGAAGGGCACGACGCGCGGCAGCCGGCCCGGCTCCCCGGTCGCGCGCTCCTGGATCTGCTGGACGATCTGGGCCAGCTCCTCGCGACCCCGGCGGACCGTGCCGAGGATGGGCAGCACCAGCAGGTCCACGCGGCCCCGGAGCCGCGAGAGGGCGGCGCTGGCGAACGGCACCACCTCCACCCCCAGCTCGTCCAGGTAGCGCCGCAGGCACTCCCCCACCCGGTCTCGCAGCAGCGCCTCCGGCACCGCCACCGCCCGGCGCGGCCGGCGCCAGGCGGTGAGCCAC
>JBBIIW010000610.1:0-1916 GCA_037446305.1 Candidatus Rokuibacteriota bacterium | reverse complement strand
GCGCTCGCGGTGAGCGGGGCGACGGATCTGACCGGCCGGGTGCGGCTCACGGGCCTCAGGCCCGCGACGCGCTACCGCTACCGGGTCCGCAGCGGGTCCGACACGGCGGACGGAGAGTTCGTCACGGCGCCGGCGGCCGACGTGGCGGCGCCGGTGAGGTTCGTGTGGAGCGGCGACCTGGGGAGCAGCCGGGCCTGCCGCCGCCGGGACGCCGGCTACCCGATCTTCCGCGCCATGGCCGCCAGCCGCCCGGACTTCTTCCTCTTCGTGGGCGACACCATCTATGCCGACCACGTCTGCGCCGGCGAGGCCATGGTTCCCGGCGCCGACTTCATCGCCCGGACGCTGCCGGAGTACCGGGCCAAGCACCGCTACAACCGGTCGGATCCGGCGGCGGCCGCGTTCTACGCCGGGACCGCCGTGCTCGCCATCTGGGACGACCACGAGGTGCGCAACGACTTCGCCGGTCCCGGCGAGCGGCTCATGCCGGCCGGACGCCGGGCCTTCCTCGACTACTGGCCGCTCCTGCCGCCGGCCGAGGAGCCCGGGCGGTTGTACCGCCGCCTGCGCTGGGGGCGCCTGCTCGAGGTCTTCATCCTCGACACCCGCCAGTACCGGAGCGCCAACGAGGAGCCGGACGGACCGGGCAAGACGATGCTGGGCCCGGCGCAGCGCCGGTGGCTGATCGACGGCGTCACCACCTCGGCGGCGACCTGGAAGGTCGTGGTCTCGAGCGTGCCCCTCTCCATCCCGACCGGCTGGGCGGCGCGCGACTCGTGGTCCGGCGCCGGCCCCCTGGGCGTGCCGGTGGAGGGAACCGGCTTCGCGTTCGAGCGCGATGCGATCCTCCGCGCCTTCCGGCGGGCGGGGGTGAAGAACCTCATCTTCCTGGCGGCCGACGTGCACCACGCGGCCCTGATCCGCCACCAGCCGTGGCCGGACCTGGCCTTCCACGAGTTCGTGGCCGGCCCGCTCTCGGCCATCCCGAGCCGGCCCCGGCCGCTCGACCAGAGCCTCAACCCGCGGTCGCTCTTCGCCCGGGGCGGGATCAACAACTTCGGCGAGATCACCATCGAGCCCGCGCTGCTCCGCGTCCGCATCGTGGCCGAGGACGGCGCCGAGCTCTTCAGCCACGTCATCGGGCCCGAGGAGGGGCCCGCCGGGGAGGAGCGATGATCGAGCTGACGCTGGAGATGGCCGAGACGGCGCTGCGCGCGGCGCAGGCCCGGGCGCGCGAGCTGGGCACGCCGATGACCGTGACGGTGGTGGACGAGGCCGGCCGGCTCGTGCTGACGGCTCGCGCCGACGGCACCGGGTTCCTGACGCCCGAGACCTCGCGGGCCAAGGCGGTGGCGGCGGCCGCCTTCCGCCGCCGGACCGCGGAGCTGGCGGAGTCGGGGGCGCGCGGCTGGGGATTCTGGCAGGCGATGCCGGCTGTCGTGGGCGGCCAGGCGCTGCCCACGCCGGGCGGCGCACCGCTCGCCCCGGGCGGCGTCTTCGTCTTCAACGTCTGGGACCGGATCGAAGAGAACGAGCTCTCGGACGTCGTGACGGCGGCGCTGGCGTCGTCGTCGCCCGTCTCAACGCCGAACTTGCCGCGCTGTGTCCAGGGGCGGTGGACACCGCCGCCGAATGTGACCTCCGCCGAACTCTCGATTTCGAGCTCCCCCGCCGGGTGGCGATCATTGGCGCCGTCGTTGGCCTCGGGTCGGCGGCGATCCTCGGCGGCCAGCTGGTGGCGCGGGAGATCGATCAGGGGACGGCCGTCTTCCCTCACGCCGAATGCAAGTTCTACTTCACGGCCGATCCGAAAGTCCGCGCCCGCCGCCGGCAGCAGGAACTGGCGACCCAGGGCACCGAAGTTCCGCTGGAAGACCTGGTGGCCCAAATTCGCGATCGCGATCTCCGCGACGCCG
>JBBIIW010000609.1:0-1916 GCA_037446305.1 Candidatus Rokuibacteriota bacterium | reverse complement strand
CGGCTCGGCAGCCGGCCCCGGGATGGCGCGCGCCCGCCAGATGGTCAGCAGGCCGCGGGGCGTGCGGGTGTGCGCCCCCGGCCACGGATTGCAGCCGCGCACCTGGTTGACCAGGTCGGCCGCCGGCCGCGACCAGTCGAGCTGCCCGTCGCTCTTCTTCAGGCGCGGCGCCAGCGTCGCCTCCCCGGGCTGCTGGGGGCGGGGGGTCAGCCGATCGAGACGGGCGAGCGTCTCGATGAGCACCTCGGCGCCGAGGCGGGCCAGCCGGCCCGCCAGCTCGCCCGCGGTCTCGTCCGGGCCGATCGGCGTGGACCGCTGCAGGAGGATGGGGCCGGTGTCCATGCCCTCGTCCATCAGGAACGTGGTGATGCCGGTCTCGGTCTCCCCGCGCATGATCGCCCACGCGATGGGAGCCGCGCCGCGATAGCGCGGCAGGAGCGAGGCGTGCACGTTGATGGAGCCCCGGCGCGGGGCGTCGAGCACGGCGCGGGGGAGGATCTGGCCGAAGGCCACCACCACGGCGATGTCGGCCCCCAGCGCGCCGAGCCGCTCGGGCCAGCCCGGATCACGAAGGCGAGGCGGCTGGAGCACGGGCAGGCCGGCCTCGAGGGCTCGCACCTTCACGGGCGGCGGGGTCAGGCGCCGGCCCCGGTGGGCGGGACGGTCCGGCTGGGTGACGACGGCCACGACCTGGTGGTGGCGCAGCAGCGCCTCGAGCGTGGGGAGCGCGAACTCCGGGGTGCCGTAGAAGAGGACCTTCAGGGGATGGCCGCTACAGCGCGAAGGCCCGCGGCGGGGCGTCCTCGGGCAGGCCCTCCTTCTTGATCTTCCGCTTGATCCGATCGCGCGTCACCGGATCCAGCCGGTCGATGAAGAGCACGCCGTCCAGGTGGTCGAGCTCGTGTTGCAGACAGCGGCTCAGGAGCCCCCGGCCTTCCATCGTGACCGGCCGGCCGTCCAGATCGTGCGCCTCGACCTTCACCCACGCCGCCCGCGTCACCGGGGCGAAGATGCCGGGGATCGACAGGCACCCCTCCTCGGCCGTCACCGTTCCCGCCTGGTCGGCGAGGACAGGGTTCACCAGGGCGCGGACCTGCCGGGTCTCGTCGTCGGCGACGACCATCAGCCGCAGCGAGACACCGACCTGCGGGGCGGCCAGGCCCACGCCCACCTCGTCGTACATCGTGTCCACCATGTCGGCGACCAGGGCCCGGATCTCGGGCGTCACCTCCCGGACCGGCTCGGCCCGCCGGCGCAGCACCGGATCGCCGTAGCGGCGCACCCTCAGGACGGCCATTCGACCGGATCCACCTCCACGGTCATGATACCGCGGCTCCTGAGCGCGCCGATCTCGGGGTCGCCGAATGCGTCCTCCAGCAGGCGGGGCAGCTCGTCGCCGCCCTTGACGACGATGCGCCAGGCCCGCTGCCGGCGGTCGGCGCGCGGGGGGTAGGCGGTCAGGCTCGGCACCGCGCCCAGGGCGGCGGCGATCCGGTCGGCCAGCCGGGCGCCGGTGGCCGGCTCCGCCCCCGCGACCGTGACCAGGGCCAGGCGGCGGAAGGGCGGGTAGCCGAGCTCGGCCCGGAACTTCAGCTCCGGCTTGTAGAAGGCCTCCCGGTCCTGCCGGCTCACGGCCGCCACCGCGTAGTGGCCGGGGTTCCGGGTCTGGATCAGCAGGTGGCCGTCCGGTCGCACCCGCTCGGCGGCCGCCCAGAACAGCGCGAACGCCCGCTCGGCGGCCCGGAAGTCGGGCAGGCCCAGCAGCTGATCGGGCGAGACGAACGCCGCCAGGCCGAGGGAGCCGGGCCCGAAGAGCCTCAGCACGCTGCGGGTGCCCACGACGACCTCGGCGGCCTGCGCCGCTGCGCGCCGCTCCTCGGCCCGGCGGCCGCGGGGGGACTCGAGATCCACCCGGG
>JBBIIW010000608.1:0-1918 GCA_037446305.1 Candidatus Rokuibacteriota bacterium | reverse complement strand
ATCCGGGCCGCCTCCGCCGGGCGGCGCCTGAGGTCCATGCGCTCACGCCCGGCCCCGGCGCCGGCGCGGGGGCGTCGACGGCGTCTCCAGCAGGCGCTTGGCCACGAAGTACTTCTTGGGCCGGCGGCGCTGGTCGCGCAGGCGCTCCACCTCCCGGAGCACCCGCCGCTGCAGGCTCTCGAACGCCAGGTCGAAGGCCGCTCGCGCGGTCGGGGCCACGTCCTCCGCGTGCAGGGCCGCGCGGCGGGGCAGCTCGATCGTGAGGCCGCAGCGGCGGTCCACCCCGCCCTTCGGGCCGTTCTCGTCGGTGAAGTCCACGCGCACCGCCACCGGCGGCCGGGGCAGCTGCCGGCTCAGCTTGTCGAGCTTCCGTCCGATGACCCGGCGCAGGGCCGCGTCCTTGATGCCCTCGATCACGATGGCCATGATTGCCCGTCCTGTTCGCCGCCCGACCGCGGGCCCGGAGACGTCGGACCCTGGCCAGCCAGCCGGCGACCAGGGCCGCCTCCAGCACGGCGTCGGCGAGATAGACCTCCGCGGCACGGCCGCTGAGGCCGTGGATCACCTCGATCACGCCCGGCCCGGCAGCGCCGCCGAGGCCCGGCCAGCAGCAGTGTGCCACCGATCGGCGCCCCGAGCACGCCCGCCGTTCTCCCCGGCCGGGACGCGCCCTCCCGGGGCGCTCAGCGCCTCCGGTGCTCGGTCTCGGCCAGCAGGGCCAGCGCGGCTTGCTCCTCCTCGTCAGGTCAGTCGCGAGGGCGGTGCATAGCGCGTGTTCGCGCCTGGGCCGGCTCCGGCAGCGCCTCCCGGAGCCCGCTGCCGACGAGGCACCGGAGCGCCGGGGCCCCAAGCGACGCGCAGTGCCAGCCGGTGGACGGAGGAGGACGAAAGGAAGGGGCCTGCGAGGAATCCCCGCAGGCCCCTCAACTGGAGCGGGAGACGGGATTCGAACCCGCGATCCTCGGCTTGGGAAGCCGATGCTGTGCCACTCAGCTACTCCCGCCCGGCGGCCGCTGGCCGCGCAGCGGCCCCATTGTACTCCTGTCGTCCGGAGCGGGCGAGGCCAGGTAGGCCAGGGCCTCCTCGGGGGTGCGGACGAGGCCCAGGTCCTGGGCCTCGCGGGCCCGTGCCAGGAGACGCCCCACCGCCGGCCCCGGAGCCAGGCCGAAGTGGCGCATCACGTCGTGGCCGGTGAGCAGCGGCGGGGCGGCGACCGCCCGCGTCTGCTCGGCCCAGCCGGCGAGCAGCTCGCGGATCAGGGCGGCCCGGCGCCACGTCCGCGACACCGGGTCGCCCCGCACCGCGGCGGCGTCGGCCAGGACCAGCAGGAGGAGATCGCGGGTGTCGGGGCCCAGGTCGCGGTAGAAGCGGTACCGGGCGCGTGGGGTCAGCCTGCCGGCCGCACCCAGGTGCATGGGCCGCAGGTGGTGACGCACCAGGCGCTCGACGAGGGTGGTGACCGCGCCGGGCAGCCGCAGGCGCTCGCCGATGGCGCGCGCGCGCGCCGCCCCCCGCGTGTCGTGCTCGAAGAAGCGCACGCGGCCGCCGATCCGGCGCCGCGTCTCGGGCTTGGCCACATCGTGCAGCAGCGCCGCCAGCTTCACGGCCTGGGCCCGGCTCACGCCGCCGGCCACCGGCTGGGCCAGGTGCGCCGCCAGCTCCTCGCCGAACGGCGCCAGCACGGCCGGCCGGCCCACGATGGCGTCCACGGCGGCCACCGTCCGCAGCGAGTGCTCCAGCACGTCGAAGCGATGGGGCCGGGGCTGGGCCGTGGCCCGCATGGGCTCCACCTCGGGCAGGATCACGGCCAGCAGCGCCAGCCGATCGGCGCGGCGGAGCGCGCGGGCGGTGGCCGGCAGAGCCAGCAGCGCCAGCACCTCGTCACGCACCCGCTCGGCGGCCACGCGGGCCAGCCCGG
>JBBIIW010000607.1:0-1919 GCA_037446305.1 Candidatus Rokuibacteriota bacterium | reverse complement strand
CGCCGCGCTCCAGCGCGACGAGGTCGGCCGGCACGCGGCGGATCACGTACACCGTCGGCCCGGCTTCCTCGGTGAGGCCGCCAGCCAGGGCCAGGGCATCGGCCAGGCGCAGGCGGCCCGACAGCGTGAAGACGCCGCCGCTGCGGACGGCGCCGATGACCGAGATGCGCTGGCTCTTCTGCTCGGCGACGAAGACCGTCACCTGCGGGTCGTGGACGTACTTCTCCTGGAGCCGGCCGCGGATGGCCGTCTCCAGGGTGCCGGGCGTCAGCCCGGCGGCCGGCAGGGCGCCGAGCAGCGGCAGCGTGATGGTGCCGCCCTGCGGGATGCGGATCTTGACCTTCTCCAGCTCGGGCACCTGGAAGACGCTGATCTCGACGAGATCGCCGGCGCCCAGCGGCAGGTCGCTCTCCTCCTGGGGGGCGGGCATCCGGGCCAGGAGCTCGCGGTTGAGGGCATTCACGCGCTCGGTGGCTCCGGGAACGCTGGCGGCGGGGGCGCCGGAGGCGGCAGAGCCGGCGGACGCGCTCGCGGGCGGGAAGGGCTGGCGCGGGGCACCGGCACAGCCGGCCAGCCCGGGGACGAACAGCAGCGCAAGAATCACAATCGGTAGGCCCGGGAGTGCCCCGTGCGGGGCAATCCTTCGCCAGGTTTTCCACATCCGTCCACAGAGATCACAGGCCCTGGCGGACCCGAGCATATGCCCCCCAAACCGTTGAGAAATGACCGCGGACCGTCGCCGAGGACGGGACAGCCCGCGACGGTTGTTGCCGCTTATACCCGGCGGGCTAGAGCAGTGTCAAGATTTGCGTTGCAAGAGTGTAAAGAGACTTGTCAAACCACGATGAGCTGGTGGTTCCGGTGCCGGGCGGCCATGCCATCGGCGATCAGCCCGGTCTCCAGGGCCGTGCGGACCTCCACGATGCCCTCCTCGACCGTCCGCCGGGCTTCGAAGCCCAGCCGGGTGCGGATCTTCTCGAACGAGACCCGGACGTCCCGCATGTCCTGCCCGAAGGACAGGGCGCGGTGCTCCACCGCGACCCCCTCCACGTGCTTCTGCACCAGGGCCACGATCTGGCGCTTGGAGTGGTTGCCGGCGTCGCTGCCCACGTTGAAGATCTGCCCGCGGACGGCGTCCAGCGGCGCCGTCATGAACAGCACGAGAGCGTCCACCGCGTCGCGCACGTGCACGAAGGAGCGGTGGTAGTCGCCCTCGTAGATGACCAGCCGGCGATGGCGCAGGGCCTCCAGCACGAACTGGTTGACGATCAGGTCGAAGCGCGTGCGGGGGGAGATCCCGAACAGCGTGGCGAAGCGTGGCAGCACCGGCGCGCACCGGCTGGCCGCCGCGCGGGCCAGCAGCCACTCCTCGGCGGCGATCTTCGTCCGCGCGTAGAGCGACTGGGGGTGCAGGGGCGACTCCTCGGTGACGGGCCGGCCGTCCGGCGACACCCCGTAGTTCGAGTAGGTGGAGGCGAAGACGAAGCGCTCCACCCCGGCGCGCTCGCTGGCCTCGAACACCCGCCGGGTGGCCTCGGTGTTGTACCGGTAGGCGACGGCCTCGCCCACCTGCTGGCAGGCCGGGAAGCCCACGATGGCCGCCAGGTGGTAGACCGTGTCCACGCCGCGCAGCAGGCCGGTCAGGTCCTCGGTGGTGACGTCGGCCCGGTGGAAGGCGAACCGGGGGTGGCTCAGGTAGGCCAGGATGGACTCGCCGCCGAACATGAGGGAGTCCACGCAGGTGACCCGGTGGCCGCCGGCCAGCAGCACGCCAGCCAGCAGCGAGCCGATGTAGCCGGCGCCGCCCGTCACCAGGACATTGGCCATCGTCGCTACTATCGGGCAGCGCGGGGGTGTGTCAAGCGACCGGCCGGCCTGCCGGGCGACCGCCTCCGCGGGCGGCGGCCGGGGCAGTGCCG
>JBBIIW010000606.1:0-1922 GCA_037446305.1 Candidatus Rokuibacteriota bacterium | reverse complement strand
TTGGGGCACTGCGCTACTTTGCGGCATGGCGTTGCCCTGAGACACCGCGCTGCCTTCGAACGAGTAGGGACCCGGATCGAGGGTCTCGGTCCAGCAACCCTTCAAGATCTCGTCGAGCTGCTGGCCAGGCCGGACGCCCGCATCCACTGCCTCGAGCTGGCCGGGCGCGGCGCCGAGCCGCGGGGCGACGATGCCGCGCTGGACGCCCGGGCCCGGCGCGAGCTGACCGCGCGCGTGCGGGAGCTGCAGGAGGAGATCGACGCCGCCGAGGCCGGCAACGACCGGGGGCGCGCGGAGCGGGCCCGCGAGGAGCTGGACGGGATCGTCGAGGTCCTCGCCGGAGCGCTGGGGCTCGGCGGCCGCGCCCGCCGCCTGGGCAGCGCGGCCGAGCGCGCCCGCACGGCAGTGACCTGGCGCATCCGCAACGCCATCAGGAAGATCGCCGCCGCCCACCCCGCCCTGGGCCGGCACCTGGGGAACGCCGTGCGGACGGGCACCTACTGCGCGTACATTCCCGAGCGCCCGGTCGACTGGGCCCTCTGAGCCCCCGCCTCACGATGTGAGGCCCCGCCTCACGCCTGCCGGGTGAGGACGATGCCCTGCAGGAGGTCAGCCATGACGTGCACCAACGCTGCGATGCTCGACGGACACCGGACCGGCCGCCGCCAGGCTCCCGCGCGCGATGCGCGGGGCGTCCCCGTGTCCTGCGCCGACCGCGGCGCCCTGGAGGCCTACGAGCGGGCGCTGGTCCAGTACCACAGCTACGTGGGGGATCCGGTGGCGACGATCGAGGAGGCGCTGCGGCAGGCCCCGGACTTCATCCTGGGCCACCTCGTCCGCGCCACGGCGCTCCTGACCCTGGGCGAGCGCCGCTTCGCCGAGCAGGCCCGGGTCAGCGTGGCCTCGGCCGAGGCGCTGCTGCCGCGCGCCAACGCCCGGGAGCGCGGGCTGGCGGCGGCGGCCCGTCACCTGGTGGACGGTGACTGGGACGCCGCCTGCGCGGCCTTCGACCGCGTGCTGGTGGACTACCCGCGCGACGCCTTCGCGATCCAATCCGCCCACCTCGTGGACTTCTTCCGCGGCGACGCCCTGAACCTGCGCAACCGCATCTCGCGGGTGCTGCCCCACTGGAGCCCCGGCGTGCCGGGCTACTCCTACGTCCTGGGCATGCACGCCTTCGGGCTGGAGGAGTGCAACCAGTATCCCGAGGCCGAGGCCACGGCCCGGCGCGCGCTGGCGCTCGAGCGGCGCGACGGCTGGGCCGTGCACGCGGTGGCCCACGTGATGGAGATGCAGGGCCGGATCGACGAGGGCATCGCGTGGCTCGAGTCGCGGGAGGCCGACTGGGCCCCCGACAACGGCTTCGCCTTCCACAACTACTGGCACCTGGCCCTCTACTACCTGGACCGGCAGCGGTACGGCGACGCGCTCGCCCTCTACGACCGGCGCGTGCACCCCGCGCCGCCGGACCTCGCCCTGCAGCTGGTCGACGCCACCGCGCTCCTCTGGCGCCTGTACCTGGAGGGCGTGGATCTCGGGGCGCGGGCGGGGGTGGTGGCCGACAACTGGGCCGGCCGGCTGGACACGGAGCGCGGCTTCTACGCCTTCAACGACCTCCACGCCATGATGGCCTTCGTCATGGCGGGGCGCGAGACCGAGGCCGCCCGGGTCCTGGCCGACCTGGAGTGGACGGCGCAGCACGGCTCCGGCAGCAACCGGATGATGGCGGGCGCGGTGGGACTGCCGCTCTGCCGCGGCCTGCAGGCCTTCGGCCGGGGCCGGTACGAGGAGGCCATCGCCCGGGTGGAGCCGGTCCGGGACACGGCCTGGCGGTTCGGCGGCAGCCACGCCCAGCGCGACGTGCTGGCACTCACCCTGATCGAGGCGGCGCTCCGCGGCGGCCGGCCCGCGCTGGCCCGGCA
>JBBIIW010000605.1:0-1931 GCA_037446305.1 Candidatus Rokuibacteriota bacterium | reverse complement strand
ACAGGATGCCGTCGATGCGGTAGCGCACCCGCAGCGTGTCCTCGAACGGCTCGATGTGGATGTCCGAGGCCCCGGCCGCGATGGCGTTCTCGATGAGCAGGTTGACCAGCCGCACCACCGGCGCCTCGAAGGCCAGGTCGCGCAGGTGGTTGACGTCCTCCTCGCCCTGCGGGCCGGCCTCGTCGTCCAGGCCCTCCACCAGCCGGGCGAGCGGCGTGGTGGCGCCGTCGTAGGTGCGGTCGATGGCCTCCAGGATCCCCTCGGGCGGGCTCACCACCAGGCGCACCTCCAGCCCGGTGGACTGCCGGAGATCGTCCACCACCACGGGGTTGCCCGGCTCGGCGGTGGCCACCACCAGCACGTTGCCCTCGACGCTCACCGGGCACACCACGTACTGGCGGAGGTACTTGGCCGAGAGGTTCTTGAGCACGGGCAGGGCGGAGGGCAGCTCGTCGCGGGACAGGTAGGGCAGCCGGTGCTGCCGGGCCAGCGCGCGCATGACGTCGTCCCGGGTGACGGCGCCCAGCGCGACCAGCGCCTCGCCCAGCCGCTCGCCGGTGTTGCGGATGCGGCTGAGCGCCAGCGAGATCATCTCGGGGGTCGTCACGCCGTCGGCCACGAGGATCTCGCCGAGGAGCCGGGTGGCGGTGGCAATCGCCATGCTATGCTCCACCGCAGCATGTTAGCACAGTGGATCCTCGTGGCCGTCGCGGCCGCCGCCGACGTGGCCGGCGCGATGGTGGTCACGAGGGCCCACCGGGGCGGCGGCGCCCCGCTCAGGTACTTCGTGGCCGCCGGCGCCGGCTTCATGCTGGCCGCCGCCTTCGTCCGCATGCTGCCGGAGACGGTCCCGGTGCCCCACGCCTTCCTGTTCGTGCTGCTGGGCTACTTCGGGGTCCACCTGTTCGAGCACGCGGTGGCGCCCCACTTCCACTTCGGAGAGGAGGTCCACGCCGAGGCGTTCCTCCGGCCCTCGGCCGGGTACCTGGCCATCCTGGGGCTGGGCGTGCACACCCTGTTCGACGGCGTCGCCATCGCGGCGGGGTTCATGATCGCGCCCGCGCTGGGGGTGCTGCTCTTCCTGGCCGTGCTCCTGCACAAGCTCCCGGAAGGCTTCACGGTCGCCTCCATCGTGCTGGCCACCGGCCGCTCCCGCGGCGCGGCCCTGGCCGCCGGCGGGGCCCTGGCCGCCTGCACGATCCTGGGTGCCGCGCTGACGACGGCGCTGGCCGAGGCCCATCTGGGCGCGGCGCTGGCGCTGTCGGCCGGCGTCACCCTGTACGTGGCGGCGTCGGACCTCATCCCCGAGGTCAACCGCGCCGGGCGCCCGGGCCTGGCCTGGACGGTCTTCGGCGGCCTGGTGCTGTTCGCCGCCGCCGACTGGCTGCTCGCCGAATTCGGCCCCGGGCACGGACACTGATTGATATCCTGCCGCCCATGAGGCGGGTCCTGGTCCTGCACGGTCCCAACCTCAACCTGCTCGGCCGCCGGGAACCCGGCGTGTACGGCACGCGGTCGCTGGGCGACATCGACCGCCTGATCCGCGAGCACGGGCGGCGGCGAGGCGTGGCCGTCGAGTGCCGGCAGTCGAACGTCGAGGGCGAGCTGGTCGGCTGGCTGCAGCAGGCCGAGCAGGAGGGGTTCGGCGGCGTCGTCTTCAACCCCGGGGCCTTCACCCACTACTCGATCGCGCTCCGGGACGCGGTGGCCGCCATCCGCATCCCGGTCGTGGAGGTGCACCTGTCCAACATTCACGGGCGGGAGCCGTTCCGCCACCGCTCGGTGATCGCGGCCGTGGCCCGCGGCCAGATCGCCGGCTTCGGGCCCCAGAGCTACCTGCTCGGCCTGGAGGCGCTGCTGGCGCTCGAGACCGCGGGCGACGGCGGGCGCCGGGCGCGTCCGGCCCGGCGCCGGCGGGCGCGCCCGTGAAT
>JBBIIW010000604.1:0-1937 GCA_037446305.1 Candidatus Rokuibacteriota bacterium | reverse complement strand
CCAGGGCTGGCGGCGGCGCTCGCCCGGATCGCGCAGGTGATCGGCCCGTGAGCGACCTGGCCACGCTGGAGCATCTCGCCGCGGCCGCGCTCGCCGGCGGCGTCAGCGACGTGCGTCACGACGGCGACGGCCTCACCGGCCGCGCCGAGGCCGGCGCGCTGCCGGCGCTGGCCGACGGGCTGGCGGCCCGGGGCCTGCAAGTCCAGCTGGTGGCGGCCGCGGACACCCGGCACCGGACGGGGGACTTCACCCTGCTCCACGTCTTCGCGCCGCCCGCGACCCGTCCGCGGGTGGCGGTGCTGGTCTCCGTGCCCCCCGAGGCGGCGCGCTTCCCCTCGCTGGCCACGCGCTCCTTCGCGGCCAGCCGCTTCGAGCGCGAGATCCAGGACCTGATGGGGCTGACGCCGGTGGGACACCCCGATCCCCGCCGGCTGGCGCTGCACCAGTTCTGGCCCGAGGGCTACCACCCGCTGCGCCGGGACGCGGCGGCCCGCCGGGACTTCCAGGACGCCGGGCAGCCGTTTCCGTTTCGCCGCGTCGAGGGCGAGGGGATCTTCGAGATCACGGTGGGACCCGTGCACGCGGGCATCATCGAGCCGGGCCACTTCCGGTTCAGCGTCGAGGGCGAGACCATCGTGAATCTGGAGACGCGGCTGGGCTTCGTGCACAAGGGCACCGAGAAGCTGTTCGAGACCCTGCCCTTCGAGCGGACGCCGGCGCTGGCCGAGTGCGTCTCCGGCGACGAGAGCGTGGCCCACGCCCTGGCCTACGCCCAGGCCCTGGAGGCCCTCACCGGCTGCGTCATCCCGCCTCGCGCGGCCGGGCTGCGCGTCGTCCTGCTGGAGCTGGAGCGGCTCTACAACCACGTGGGCGACGTGGGCATGATCGTGAACGACACCGGCTTCGCCTTCGGCCACGCCCACTGCTTCCGGCTGCGCGAGGAGCTGCTGCGGCTCAACGAGACGGTCGCCGGCCACCGGCTGCTCCGCGGCGCCGTCGTCCCGGGCGGCGTGGCCGACCGCCTGGAGGGCGCGAGCCTCCGCGAGGTGGCCGGCGCCGTCGAGCGCCTGGTCGGCGCCTTCCTGGACGTGGCCCGGCTCTGCCTGGACAACACCATGGTCCTGGAACGCCTGCAGGGGACGGGCCGGCTCACGGCGCGCACCGCGCGCGAGATGCAGGTGGTGGGCCTGGTCGGCCGGGCCAGCGGGCTCGACGCCGACGTGCGGCGCGACGCGCCGTTCGCCGCCTACGACGCCCTCGACGTCCGCGTGCCGGTCTACGAGGCCGGCGACGTGTGGGCCCGGACCATGGTGCGCATCGACGAGGCGCGGGAGTCCGCCCGCCTCATCGCCGCCGTCGCCGAGCGGCTCCCGGGCGGCTCCCTGCGCGCGCCGCTGCCCCCCCTGCCGGCCGGCCGCCACGCCCTGAGCGTCGTCGAGGGCTGGCGGGGGCCGCTGTGGTGCTGGGTGCTGGCCGACGGGCCCCGCACCCTGGGGCGCGTGAAGATCGCCGGGCCCTCGTTCCGCAACTGGCCGGCGCTCGAGCACGCCGTGCTCAAGAACATCGTCCCCGACTTCCCGCTCTGCAACAAGTCCTTCAACCTCTCCTACTCCGGCAGCGACCTCTGAGCGGCCGCGGCGCGGGCGGCCGGTGGTCTCGGTCCCCGCCGCCCCGACCGCGGCAGCCGCTTGCACCTCCGGCTGGGAAATCGCCTGCGCGGTGGCCGCGGCGGGCACGTCATTCGTGATGTCCGGCCCTGGTACGTATCTTGAGACGCCGGAGCCTCGGGCCGGACCCGAGCAGCGCGGCGATGGCGCTCGGCCGACGCGGCTCGCGGCCCGGCGGCCTGATCATGCGCGATGCCCGATCGAGCGGGCTGACCACGCCGTTCCTCTTCCAGCGCCTGCGGCCGCGGCCGGCGTCCGCCGGCGCCGGCG
>JBBIIW010000603.1:0-1937 GCA_037446305.1 Candidatus Rokuibacteriota bacterium | reverse complement strand
CGCGGGCAGGTCGGCGCCGGCCGCCGCCGCCGCCTCGGCCAGCGTCAGGTGACCGCCGCAGCAGTGGTCGATGCCGTGGGCCTGGAGCACCGCCAGCGCCCGCGGTGAGCGGCGGCCGATCTCGGCCACCGTCCGGCCGGCCGCGGGCGGCGGAGGCGTCGTCGTCTGGTGGGCGTGACAGCCACAGTGGTCGCTCATCGTCTGTCCCTCCTCGCTGCCCAGGCTACGGCCCGGGCGGCGGCCGGCCTATGACCGCAGTCATAGGCTGTGAAGCGGAGGACAAGCGCCCGTCAGGCGCGGGACGGGGGCACGGGCGGCATGCGGACGCGCCACCACATGTTGACGACGAAGAGCCCGGCGCCGGCGAGCTGGCCGAGCCCGCCGGCGGTGACGAGCAGCCGGAGCCAGGGCGCCGGGCTCAGGCCGCCCACGATCTCCGACGCCGCCCGCACCACCGTGGAGACCGTCATCACCCAGTACACGGCCTCGGCCAGCGCGGGGCGGTAGCGCGTGTCGTCCCGCGCCGGGCGCGGGAACATCCAGGTGGCCACGCCCATCACGATCATCAGCATGAAGCCGACCAGCAGCAGATGGACGTGCGCGGTGACGAACAGGCGCGGCGGGTAGACGCCGAGCACGAACTCGCCGACGAGGATGTAGCCGCCCAGCAGCAGGCCCAGCACCAGGAACACGAAGCTGGTCTTGATGTACCGGCGGACCAGGGGCGGCACGGGTCAGCCCCGCAGGGCCAGGCCCAGCACGACGATGACCAGCACCAGCCCCATGTTGAGCCGCGCCACCCAGGAGGCGCGCACGCGCAGGGCGGGATCGGCGCCCGGCGCGCCGGCGCGCGGGCCCAGGACGAAGTCGTGGATCACGCTCAGCGCCAGCGCCAGCACCACCAGGGCCAGCTTGACGTGGAAGCGCGGCAGTGCCAGCAGGTAGGGGCGGGCCCAGAGGTTGAGCAGGCCGGAGGCCACCAGCAGGGCCAGCGCGACCCAGGCGACGGTGCGGAACCGCACGCCCGCCGCGTGAACCAGGCGCGCGCGCAGCGCCGGCTCCAGCGGGCGCGTGACCGGCACCAGGACGAGGGCGATGAACGCCATGCCGCCGATCCAGGTGATGGCGGCCAGGACGTGGAGAGCGCGGGCGAGCAGCGAGAGGTCTATTCCGCCTCACCCTCGGCCAGCGCCCGCAGGGCCTCGACGTCCCGGAGCACCAGGCGTCCGCCCTCGTCGAGGACCAGCCCGTCCTTGAGCCACCGGCTGACCACGCGGATGGTCGTCTCCACCGTCGTGCCCGTCATGTCGGCCAGGCTCTGCCGCGTGAGGTGGAAGGGGAGCGTCAGGCCCTGGCGGCCGCGCTCGCCCTCGCGGTCGGCCAGCCGCACCAGCGTGCGGGCCAGCCGCGCCTCCACGGGATCCACCGCCAGGGACTTCACCGAGTCGTGCGCGTGGCGGAGCCGGCTGCCGATCAGCAGGGCCATGGCGCGGATGAGCGAGGGATGGCGCTCGGCCAGCGCCACGACGGCGTCGGCGGGGATCTTGACGATGACGCTGTTCTCGGCGGCCTGGGCAGCGGCCGGGTAGGGCCGGCGCTCGATCACGGCCACGCCGCCGAAGACCTCCCCCGGCCCCAGCAGCTCCAGCACCACGTCGCGCCCGGTCCGGGCGTGCCGCAGGATCTTCACGCGCCCGCTCTTGACCAGGCAGAGCCAGCGCGCCGGGTCGCCCTCCATGAAGACGAACTCGCGGGCGCGCACCGACTCCTCCCGCGCCAGGGCCGCGAGACCGTCCACCTCTCTGGGCGGCAGGCCCGCGAAGACGGGGCTGGCGCGCAGGAACGCGGCGGCGTCGGCGGCCGGCATGCCACTCGATCGTACCACGCGCGACGTGGCGGCCGCGGTGGAGCGCTCGGACCCCGGGGCCGGGCGGCGG
>JBBIIW010000602.1:0-1943 GCA_037446305.1 Candidatus Rokuibacteriota bacterium | reverse complement strand
CCGTCGCGCTGGGCGCTGGTCGGCTAGCCGCCCTGGCGGCGCCGGGTCGCGGCCTGCACCAGCCCGGCGAACAGGCGCCGGGCGGCCTCGTCGTGCTCGGCCAGGTCCTCCGGGTGCCACTGCACGGCGATGGCGAACGGGTGCCCGGGCAGCTCCAGGCCCTCGACCACACCGTCCTCGGCCCACGCGACGTCGCGCAGGCCGGCCCCCAGGCGCTTGACCGCCTGGTGGTGGAAGCTGTTGACCTCGAGCTCGGCGGCGCCGACCAGCCCGCCCAGCGCCGTGCTCTCCTGCACCTTCACGCGATGCGTGGGCTGGTGCCGGGGCGCGGCCTGGCTGTGGCGGACGGCGCTCGGGTGCTCGCTCGGCAGGTCCTGGTAGAGGCTGCCGCCCAGGGCCACGTTGACGACCTGCAGCCCGCGGCAGATCGCGAGCAGGGGCACCGCGTCCTTGACGGCCTCGAGCGTGAGCCCGATCTCCAGGGCGTCCCGGGCGGGAGAGACGTCGGCCACCGCGGGGTGAGGCGCCTCCGCGAAGCGCCCGGGGTGGATGTCCCCGCCGCCGGTCAGGACGAGGCCGTCCAGGCGCTCCCACAGCGCCTGCCGGGCCGCGCCGTCCAGGTGGGGCGGGAGCAGGACCGGCACGCCGCCGGCCGCCTGCACGGCCCGGATGTAGGCGGCGTTCAGGTACGCGCGTTCAGGGTAGCTCCCCACCGTGACCGACGTGGTCAGCCCGATGAGCGGCGCGCTCGGCATGGGTCGAGCCTAGCACAGGCCGCCCGGCAGGACGGCGCCGGACGGGTCATGTATCATGGCGCGCCATGACCATCGATTCCGCGTCCGCGCAGCGGTCGGCTCCCGTCTACACCCCCACCCACACCGTCCAGGCCATCGGCGGCCGGTGGGCCGTGGCCAGCGGTCACGCGCTGGCCTCGCAGGCCGCGGCGGAGATCCTGGCCGCCGGCGGCAACGCCGTGGACGCGGGGGTGGCGGCCGGCATCACCCTCGGCGTCGTCCATCCCGACATGGTGAGCGTGGCGGGCGTAGCGCCCATCCTGGTGCACGAGGCCCGCACGCGGCAGACCTGGCAGGTCTCCGGCGTGGGGCCGTACCCGCAGGCCTCGACGGTCGAGTACTTCGAGCGGCGCCACGGCGGGCAGATCCCGCCCGGCCTGCCCCGCACGGTCGTGCCCGCGGCGCCCGCGGCCTGGTGCGCGGCGCTCGAGCGCTGGGGCACGATGTCGTTCGGCGACGTGGCGGCGGCGGCCATCGAGCACGCCGCTCGCGGCTTCCCGATCTCCGAGTTCTCCGCCTACCAGCTGGCGGCCAACGCCGACCGGTACCGGGCCTGGCCCACGTCGGCGCGGCTCTACATGAAGGACGGCCGCCCGCTGTGCGCGGGCGAGCGGCTGGTGCAGGCCGAGCTGGCCGACACGCTGGCCCGCATGGCGGCGGCCGAGCGGAAGGCCGGCGGCGACCGCGCGGCCGGCGTGCGGGCGGCGCGCGACGAGTTCTACCGGGGCGAGACCGCCCGGCGCATCGCCGAGTACCACCGCGCCGAGGGCGGGCCGCTCGCGCTGGCCGACCTCGAGCGCTTCGAGGTCGAGGTGGCCCCCGCGCTGACCACGACGTTCGGCGGCTGGGAGGTGGCAGCCTGCGGCTACTGGTGCCAGGGGCCGGTGCTGCTCCAGATGCTCGACCTCCTGGACGGCCTGGACCTGGCCGGCCTCGGCCACAACTCGCCCGCCTACCTGCACCTGCTGCTGGAGGTCGTCAAGGTCGCCTTCGCCGACCGCGACCGCTACTACGGCGACCCGGCCTTCGTCACGATCCCGGCCGGCCTGCGCAGCAAGGCCTACGCGCGCCTGCGGCGCGGACTGATCGGCGACCGGGCCTGGCGGGACATGCCGCCGGCGGGCGACCCCGAGCGCCTGGCCGCGACGC
>JBBIIW010000601.1:0-1950 GCA_037446305.1 Candidatus Rokuibacteriota bacterium | reverse complement strand
CACCGTGATCTGCACCGACAAGACCGGCACCCTCACCGAGGGCCGCATGGCGCTGCGGGCGATCTGGGTCGGCGGCGTCACGTACTCCGGCGGCGATCCGGCCGCCGACCTCGGGAAGGTCGGCCCGCTGCTGGAGGCCGCCGTCCTCGCCTCGCAGGCCACGGCCGACCACGGCGATCCGACCGAGGTCGCGCTCGTCCGCGCAGCCGCCGGGGCCGGCATCGACTGGGAGGGGCTTCGCGCCGCACGCCCCCTGCTGGCTGCCCATCCCTTCGACTCGTTCCGGAAGCGCATGACCCTGGTCCGGGCCGGCGCGGCGGGGCCGGTCGCCTACGTCAAGGGCGCGCCCCGCGAACTGCTGGCCCTCTGCGACCGCGTGCGCTGGCAGGGCCACGCGGTGGCGCTGGGCCCCGAGCAGCGGCGCCGGTGCCTGGCCGAGCACGATCGCCTGGCGTCCGAGGGGCTGCGCCTGCTGGCGGTGGCCGAGCGGGCGCTGCCGGCCGATCTTCTCCCGGGGCCGCCGAGTGCGGTGGAGCGCGGGCTCACCCTGCTGGGCATCGTCGCCCTCTGGGATCCCCCACGCCCGGAAGTGCCGGAGGCGATCGCGCTCTGTCGGCGCGGCGCCATCCGCGTGATCATGATCACCGGCGATTACGGCCTGACCGCCCAGGCGATCGCTCGCCGGATCGGTCTGGACGTCGCCAAGCTCGTCACCGGCGAGGAGGTGGCGCGCATGCGCGCCGACACGCTGGCGGGCCTCGTCCGGGAGCCGGGCGTCCTCTTCGCCCGCATGTCACCTGCCGACAAGCTCGCCGTCGTGCGGGCCCTGAAGGCGCAGGGGGAGGTGGTGGCGGTCACCGGCGATGGGGTCAACGACGCGCCGGCGCTCAAGGCGGCCGACATCGGCGTCGCCATGGGCGGGCGGGGTACCGAGGTGGCGCGGGAGGCCGCCGAGGTGGTCATCACCGACGACAACTTCGCGTCCATCGTCACCGCCATCCGGCACGGCCGGACGATCTACGCGAACATGGGCAAGTTCATCAGCTACATCTTCGCTTCCAACGTCCCCGAGCTGGCGCCGTTCCTCGTCTTCGTCTTCTTCGGGGTGCCGCTGCCGCTGACGGTGATGCAGATCCTGGCCGTCGACCTCGGGACCGATCTGCTGCCGGCGCTGGCGCTGGGTGCCGAGCCCGCCGAGCCGGACGTGATGGACCGGCCGCCCCGACGTCGTGACGAGCGGCTCCTCAGCGGTCCCCGCCTGCTGCACGCGTACGGCTTCCTCGGCGTCATCGAGGCGGGGCTGGCGCTGGCCGCGTTCTTCTGGACGTACTGGCTGGCCGGCTGGCGCCCCGGGCTTCCCATGGCCGCCGCCGGCGAGCTCTACCGCCGGGCCACGACGATGACGCTGGCCGGGATCGTGGCCGCCCAGGTGGGCAACGTGTTCGCGTGCCGGACGGACCGGGAGTCCGTGTTCCGGACCGGATTGACCGGGAATCGGCTGGTGCTGTTCGGGGTCCTCGTCGAGATCGGCGTGCTCGTCGGGCTGATCCTGATCCCGCCGCTGCGCGCCGTGTTCGGGCTCGAGCTCCTCGCGTACTCGGAGTGGAGCCTGCTGCTGGTCTTCCCGCCGGTGGTATTGCTGGCCGAGGAGGGGCGTAAGCTGATCGTCCGCCGCCGGCCGGGGGCGAGGCGCTGACGCCCCACCCGGGTGGCCAGGGGACACGCAAGTATCCGGTCTGGTTGCCGCCAGGTCGGGCACTCCTCTTGCAGCACGCCCGGCCGGCGGGAAAGGAGACGATGATGGGCTCTCGTCTTCCCATGGCAGTGACGTGCGCGATGGTGTTGCTGGCCGTGGCCGGGTGCGCCAAGCGTCCGGCGATCAGGGAGGTGGCGGCGCCGGCGCCCACGGGGGTCAGCGCGCCGGTCGCGCCGCCGCCTTCCGCACCGGCG
>JBBIIW010000600.1:0-1952 GCA_037446305.1 Candidatus Rokuibacteriota bacterium | reverse complement strand
CACCCAGGAGTCCCCGACGACCACGGCGCCGGCGGGGAGCAGGCGGGCGCGGATCACCTCCCAGCCGGCCGGGTCCGGCTTGAGCGCTCGCATCTCATCACGCGTCACCACCAGGTCGAAGTGCGGGAGCAGCCCGAAGCGGTCCAGCACGGCGGCGGTGATCTGCCGCGCGTTGTTCGTCCAGACGGCGGTGCCGAACCCTGCCCGGCGCAGGCCGGTGACGGCGGCCAGCGCGCCGGGCTCCGGCGCGGCATCGGCCAGGGCCCGCTGCTCGTGGGCCAGGGCGATGTCCCACAGGGTGGCCAGCAGCCCGGGGGCCCGGCGCTCGCAGAGCTCGAGCAGCTCCCCGACCCGGTACCGCTCCGGGCGGGCGGGCAGCGGCCCGCACGCCTGCTCGAGCGCGCCCCGCATGTCCAGCGCCATGGCCGCCAGATCGAGCGAGGAGCGCACGAGCGTGTGGTCGAGGTCGAAGATGCAGAGGCGCCGCACAACTGCTCCCGGCCAAGCATACCGTGCTACGATAGCCGCGTCACCATGAAGCGCTGTCTTATCACGGCCTTGGCCGTGCTGGTGCTCGCTGCGCTTCCTCCCTCCGCTGCCCTCGCCATCGACGAGGCCGATCGCCTCTGGCTCGTCGGGGAGCGGGCGGCCGCCGACGGGCTGAACACCGTCGCCCGCCGGGTGCTCGAGCGCTTCGTGCGCGATCACCCCCAGGACGCGCGCCTGCCGCAGGCCCTGCTGATCCTGGGCCGGCTGCGGGTCGGCGAGGAGCAGTTCGAGCCGGCCCTGGAGGCGCTCCGCCGGGCCCAGAGCGCCGGGCTGCCCCCGGATCGGGTCGTGGAGGCCAGGTTCTGGGAGGCGGAGGCCCTGTTCCACCTGCGGCGCTTCGCCGAGGCCAGGAGCGCCTACGAGGCCGTGGTGAGCGCCGATGCCGCCTCGCCCTTCGCGCCGGCGGCCTTCTACGGCCTGGGCTGGAGCCAGCTCGAGCTGAAGCAGCCCGAGGCCGCCGCCCGCGCCTTCCGGGAGCTGCTGACGGCCTGGCCGCAGCACGCCCTGGCTCCGTCGGCCGGCTTCCACCTAGGCCGCGCGCTGGTCGAGGCCCGCCGCTTCGGCGAGGCCACCGCGCCGCTCGAGCACTTCCTGGCCCGGCACCCCACGCACAAGCTCGCCGCCGACGCGCGATACCTGCTGGGACTGGCGCGCATCAACGCCGGCGACCCTGGAGGCGGCGTCAACGACCTGCGCGCCTTCGTGGATGCCAACCCCAACCACCCGGAGGCGGCCGGGGCGCGCCGGCTGATCACGGAGACGCGGGCCCGGCAGGGCGATCCGGAGGCGCTGCTGGAGACGTACCGGGCGCTCATGGTGCAGTCGCCGACCACGCCCGAGGCGCTGTGGGACGCGGCGACCATCGCCCAGCGCCTGAGCCGCTCGGCCGAGCAGGAAGCGGCCTGGCGCAAGCTGCGCGAGCAGTTCCCCGAGCACACGCTGGCCCGGCGCGCGGCCCTGCAGCTGGCCACGCGCGCCTTCCAGCGCAGCGACTGGAAGGAGGCGGCCAGCCAGGCCGCGGCGGCGGCCCGGAGCAGCGAGGACGGCGTGCGGGCCGAGGCCTGGCTGCTGGCCGGCGAGGCCGAGCTGAAGCTGCGGCGCTTCCCGGATGCCGAGCGGGCCTTCGAGGCCGCGACGGAGGTGCGGACGGCCGACGAGGGCGTGCGCCACCGCGCGCTGGCCGGGCTGGGCCTGGCCCGCGAGGAGCAGCGCGAGTGGCAGCGGGCGCTGAGCGCCTACGAGGAGGTGGCCGCCCAGAGCTCCGACGCCACGCTCCGCGACTGGGCGCGCGAACGGGTGTCCGCCGTCAAGGAGCGCCTGAAGCCGCCGCCCCCCAAGCCCAAGCCCGAGGCCAAACCGCAGCCCCGCCCGGGGGCGAAGCCGGCACCGAGGAAGGCGCCGTG